>NZ_CAWMEB010000405.1:0-52038 GCF_963866145.1 Xenorhabdus sp. NBAII XenSa04 | reverse complement strand
TTGAACACCGAATTAATAATATCCGGTTTTATTGTACCGATGATTATGTCGCTTATGATTACCTTCCAGAAGAAGAACGATAGGCTATTCCAAATCTGAAGAAATACACGATAAAGTGATAGGAACGTTTATTGAGCGTGAATACTACTTTTTCTAAGCGATCTAACCGTTTAATACATACTCACAATTGGGAATACCAAACTGGTCTGACGGTTTTATTAACTAAATATGATTAACGAAAATGGCTCACATCAGTGAACCGTCATTCTTTTACCCTCAATTTAAAAATAACACCGTCATTATTATCTGATGATTGATTAGAGATGAGCGATGTATTTTTTATAAGTAATATAATTAAAAATATTATCAGATGTTTTTATGTCATTTGAGTGGGAGTATTGGGACTAAGTATGGTGGTTAAACAGACTTTGTAATTTAACTATATTGATTTTAAAAGTAAAAATGGGGTACTTTCCAATGAATGATTTCTGTCTGCTGGCTAGCTTATTTTTATGTATCAATCTAATAAATTGACCAGATTAAGTATCATAGATTTCAATTTATTCTTGAAACATTCATTTTTAAAATCTATTTAAATACTGAAGCCCGGTTGCGTTTTGTAACTGGGTTTTTTTATCTTCAATTTTTGCATTTATTCCGGGATTTATTTATGGGAAAACCATTTTGGAGAAGTGTTGAATACTTTTTTACAGGAAATTATTCCGCAGATGATGGTGATAATAATATTGTTGCCATCGGATTTGGGGGCCAAATACATGCTTATGGCGGTAATGATCATATTACATTAGGCTCTATTGGTGCTTCGGTTTATACCGGTTCAGGTAATGATACCGTCGTTGGCGGCTCTGCCTATCTGAAAGTTAGTGATACTACTGGCAATCTGAACGTCAAAGGTGCGGCGGGATATGCGGAAATCAATAAAGAAGGGGAAGGAACAATTACTTTCTCTGGTGGGGCTGGCGGGGTAGTTATTCAACATGATGGGCATTCTGGTAATGTGCACTATTCAGGGATAGCAGCCTATAACAATTTATATCGTCGGGGAAACAGCGGGGATATTAAATTTGCAGGGGGTGGCGGTTATAACCATCTCTACTCAGATGTCACTTTCGGCAATATTCATTTTATCGGAGGGGGAGCTTATAACCAAATTACCCGTAAGGGACAGGCTGATTGTTTGAGCGGTGAAGGCATTGCTTACGCAAAAGCAGAAGAAATTGTACTCACCACCGCCACGATGGGAGGAAGCTGGATTGAAGAATCACAGAAAGTCATTGGCATTAAATCCACGCGAGATATAAATACCTATCTGTTTGCATTTGCTGATGAGGAATATACAAAAGTTAATAAAATTCATCTTCATAATGATCCTAAAACCGGCAGGCTGAAATATTACACTACGTCTTGGTATAAAAAGGGAAATCATCTCAAAGATCTGGCATCTCAAGATGTTTCTGACTACGGTGGTTATAAAGCGGTCGATATTGATGGTGCTTATACCTTGTCAAATCTGATGGTTGAACAACACCAGTCATTTACGGTACATGCGCTGGAAAGTGAGCTACCGGAAAATGAGTGGGTAACGTATGCCGGTGGTGTCCAGATCGCAGCGGAAAACATTACTTTGTCGGATGCCCAAATGGGTGGTTATGCGGTTTCAACGGATGGTTCAACCGTTGCTGTCAAGCCGGTGAAATCCAACCGGATGAAAAATACCTATCTGTACGCCAAAGTCTTGGAAGGATACACCAAAGTTGTGGTCGTGCAACTCACTAAC
The DNA here is from genome assembly GCF_963866145.1 of Xenorhabdus sp. NBAII XenSa04. Lineage (NCBI taxonomy): Bacteria > Pseudomonadati > Pseudomonadota > Gammaproteobacteria > Enterobacterales > Morganellaceae > Xenorhabdus > Xenorhabdus sp. NBAII XenSa04. Next base: position 50,240 of record NZ_CAWMEB010000405.1, on the reverse strand, counting down.
GATCCTAAAACCGGTGAGCTGAAATACATTGCCACACCTTGGTATAAAGCCGGTGATCAAACAGCAAATATAGCAAATCAATTTGTTGATATTCGTTCTGGCTACAAAGTTCTCGGTAAAGGCAGTTATACACTCAGCCATGTCCATTACAGTGTAAATACTGTCCGCGTGACTTCTGAGCGGATTGCCAATATACATGAATTCAGTGAACAGGAATTGTTATCCCAAAAACAGGATGACAGTCACGGTGATGTCCGGTTTGAAGGTGCAGGCGGCGGCAATGTTATTAAATCCAATGTGGCCCGTGGTAATGTTTACTTTAAGGGCGCAGGGTTGGCCAATGTGATTCTGCATAATTCAGAAATCGGTGACACTGAATTTGATGGCGCTGGGGCGGCCAATGTTATTTTCAAGAAAGGCAGAAAGGGGCAACTGCGTTTCAATGGGGGCGGTTTTGCTAATGTTATCACCCATATCAGCACGTCTCCTGCCGTTTCATTACAGGCACCTCATGACAGCCAGACTAAAGTTGTCGCTCTGGGCGGGGCCAATATTCTGACCCGAAAGGGGGAAGGGCAGGTTTTTGCCGTCATGGGTGGTGGAGCCAACGTATTGACCCATATCGGGCAGGGAGAAACCACCGGTGTGATGATAGGCGGGGCCAATATCCTGACCAAAGTGGGGGACGGAGAGACTACTGGCGTGATGTTCGGTGTCGGCAATGTGCTGACTCATGTCGGTAACGGCAGAACACTGGGGGCGATGGGGGCAGCAGGCAACGTCTTTACTAAAGTAGGGGATGGTGAAACTATTGCTGCCATGCTGGCCGTCGGCAATATCTTTACCCATGTCGGCCAGGGGGATGCATACGTCATGATGGCCGGCGGGGGCAATATCTTTACCAAAGTGGGGAACGGTCAGGCTCTGGCATTGATGGTGGCATTGGGTAATGTCTTTACCCATGTGGGGGATGGCCTGAGTGTCGCGCTGATGGTGGCCAAAGGCAATATAGCAACGAAAGTGGGGAACGGTGAAACCCTTGCTGCCATGATAGGAACGGGTAATAGCATGACCCACATTGGTGATGGTAGTACCTTTGCTGCGATGTTGGGTGAGGCGAATATTTTGACCAAAGTCGGTCATGATCTGACGGCGGCGCTGATGATAGGCCAGCTCAATATTTATACCCATGTGGGTAACGGCACCAGTATTGGTCTGTTTGCCGGTAAGGCCAATATCATGACAAAAGTCGGAGATGGCACAACGCTGGCGGCGATGTTTGGTCAGGCCAATATCATGACCCATGCCGGTCAGGGCATGACGGGGGTATTGGCCCTGGGTGAAGCCAATGTGGTGACGAAAGTCGGGCATGATTTTCTCGGTGTGGTGGCGGCAGCCAAAGCCAACGTAATAACCCATGTCGGGCAGGGCATGACAGCCGGTTTATTATTAGGCAAAGGCAATATTTTGACGAAAGTGGGCGCGGGGACGACAGCCGGCCTGCTGGTTTCTCAATTTGGCAATATCATGACCCATGTGGGTGATGGCAATACGGTGGGATTTGCCAAAGGTCATCTGAATATCCTGACCAAAGTGGGAGAGGGGCTGGCTGTCAATGCCGCGTGGGGGGATGCCAATAGCATGACCCACGTGGGGAGAGGCAATCACTATAGCTTTGCCAAAGGGAAAGCCAATATCGTTACCAAAATCGGGGAGGGGCAGACGGTCAGTATTGTGCAGGGGACAGCCAATATCCTCACCCATGCAGGTAAGGGGAATGATTATACCGGAGCCTGGGGTAAAGCGAATGTTATTACGAAAGTTGGCCAGGGGCGCCAGGTTACGCTGGCGAAAGGTGATGCCAATATCGTGACACAGGTGGGGCAGGGTGACAGCTTCAGCGCCTTGTGGAGTCAAAGCAATATCGTCACCAAAGTCGGCGATGGAATGCAGGTTATCGCCGCGAAAGGCAAAAGTAATGTCACGACCAACGTAGGTAATGGTTTAAGTGTCGTGGCCACCCACGGTGATTTAAATGTGAATACTAAAATCGGTGACGGTGTTTCTGTCAGTGTGGCGTGGGGTCAATTCAATATCAACACCAAAGTGGGGGATGGACTGGCTGTCTCAGTGATGAAAGGGACAGGCAATGCCAATATTCACGTGGGCGACGGGATGAACATCCACGCCTCTTATGCCCGCAATAACGTTGCTGTTCAAATCGGTAATGGTGATTTCTACAACCTTGCGCTGGCTTCCGGTCACACCGAGAAACATAAATTGGCCATGATGTTCAGTGAATTAAAACAAACATTATTGGGGGTGATGGGCAGTCAGGGCATTAATTTTCTGGTGTATGGTGATGAGGCAAACTCATCCGGCAGCTACCGGGGGCGTGGTGCCATTAATCTGCCGGAAGTCAATGCGCTGAACGGTTTCAAACTGACTGAAATGGCGGAAGTCAGATCAGACTTAGCCATGGATTTGCACGCTTCGGTGAATCAGCTCGATACGCCGGATGTCAGCAAACTGAAAAACATCATGAATGCCGATGAACAGCCGCTAAAAACACAAAAGCCAAATCTGATTGTCAATGGTGATTTTGAAGCGAGAGAGTCAGGTTGGGCATCTACCGAGGGCATGGAAGCTCAGTATTCCGCCGATGCTTATGGCTTGAGTAACTATGGACACGGTAAATATGTCACTGAGCTGGATGCGAATACGAATACCACTATTTATCAGCAGCTCCGGCAGCTTGAAGCAGGTGAAATCATCACCCTTGATTTTGATTTTGCCAGGCGTGTAGCCAGTAGCATTGATAATGGCCTGGAAGTCCTCTGGAATGAGCAGGTGGTTTTCTCATCGTCCAATGATGAAATCACTTGGCAACACAAGCAATTGATGCTGGTTGCGCGGGCAGGCAGCAACCGACTGGCGTTCAAAGGCATCGGTAACAGTGACGGCAGCGGTTATATTCTGGACAATGTCGTTGCAACCTCAAATCGTTCTGACAGTACACAAGTGAAACACGCGTCGCAAATGTCGGTGGCGGGTGATGTGCTGCATGATAAGGCAAACGCAGAAGCAGACCGTCAACGTCTGATGCAGGAAAAAGAGAAACAACGGGCGGCAATTGCAGAGACACAATCTCAGTTGGCGGCGACGGATCTTTCTGCCCTGAACACTAACGGACTGTCACAACTTAGTGCTATCAAGGAGGAAGAGCAGGCTGTAACGGATGAATTGTTGGCAAAAACCATAGCACTTGACAGTCTGAATAACCAAACATACGCAAGCCATCAGGGAGGTTCAGGGGCACAGTGGCGTCAGGATTTTGCCGGCGGATTGTTGGACAACTTCCAGACACAACTGGATAGGGTAAAAGAAACGGCAGGCCAGCAACTGGATAATGCACTTTCCACTATTTCAAAACAACAAGATCAGATAGAAATCGCGCTGGATAAGTCGGAAGTCAATGTTGCTAAATCTAAACAGGATCAACTGAATGCCCAGAAAGATGTTGCGGATGCTCAGGCTAAGGCAGAATACCGGAAAGAAGAGGCACTGACACAACAGAAACAAGCTGAAAAAGCCGCACAGAATAGTTATCAGACTCTTCAGGAGATTGAAGCTGAGGTAGAAGCTACAGCGAAGGACAATGCGCATAAACCGAATTTTACCAATGCTGGCAGTGGCCGGTCAGGTAAAGCCTATGAAGCAGAAGGTGCCGGTAATACAGCCAGCCATATTGGCTCTGGTTCCTTAATGCAGGGAATTGGTACTTTCAGCCAGAAGTTGCAAGAGTCAGATAAGGATTTGTCTGCACTTGCAGATGCTAAACAAGCTGTCGAACGTCTACAGATCAATGCAGGTCTTCGTGCCGGACATGCGAACACCATACATGTGCCACGGTCATTACACACATCGCAGTCGTCAGATCAATCAAATTCAGATCAATCAAATAATAGTTATGCTTCGTCTGTTGGCGCACTTGAATCGATAACAAATGTATCAGGATCGGAAAACCGAAAAGAACAACCTGTTTCCGGCCTGGATTTGAGTGGGCTGAAAGCGTTGGGAAGGACAGATCCCCGTTCAGACAACACTTCTCAAGTTCCACAACCACAAAGCAGTCAGAGTTCCCTGCAAAATGGAGCGACATATCCTTTTATTGCTGCAAGGGCTGCAAAAGTCGCGGATATCTACCGTTGGTTGAGCAAAAATAATGACCGGAGCGGAGGGCTTTCACAAGATAACTATATCCCTGTACCGGGTGGTGAACGTGTTGATATTGAGATAAATGACAACATCAGGTATGAGCTGACTCACTTTATTGAAAATTTTTTTAGTGTCATCCGACATACCATCCCTAAAGACCAAATTGCACCGCTGGCGAAGTTATTTGTCGATTCCACCATTGATTTTGACTGGGATAAGCGCGTTCAATTTATGACTAAATTGGAACGTTTTGGTTATAGCTTTGAACCCCCTCATGGTGAGAAAAGTATTGTTTCATTCTGGTCAGGCCGGGAGTTCAGTGCCTACCGTCATGTACTGGATGCAGCGCAGAAAGATGGCAAAAAAGTAGTTTATGATATTGATGTGAAAGGGAATGTACTTGCCCTTGAACTCAATAAGAAATTGATGGATTGGAACAACATGTCCCTTGATCCCGATGATATTAAGCAAGAAAACCTACATTCAGCCATCGGCGAAGCGGTGCGAAGTAATATCGGATTCTGGAGTTCCGTTTATGCAACCGGTGCGCGTGATGATGTTTATGTTATTGCACCGGAAGGTCTGCGTTTAGGGAATTTCTTCTGGAACGTTGAGTTGCCGGTATTGCGTCAATTGCAACGTGAAGGTCTGGTCAATGAAATTCGCTTGCTGGATAAACCAGTATATCACTACCGCGACAAGCCATTAGAATCCATTGGTCACAGACTGACCGATGCCGGCGTCAGAGTAAAAATACGTTTTGATTCACTGAGCACGGCTGAGCAGAAAAGTTATCTTGAACAAGATCCTGACGGTTACCACGCCAATTCACTGATAGATCTGGATATCAAGTTGAGTGCTATTGATAGCATGTTAAATCAAGCGATTCCATTCTATCGTTTACGGACTGAACGTAATATTTTGATACGTGAAGGCTTACATAACAGCTTTGAAGTTCTTCCCTGGGCTGAACCCCGATCTGCTCTGTTTAAAACCATAAAAGTTGATAATCCGAAAGATCCGGCACAGATAAAAACAATCGAACATTTCATTTTTGCTAATTACCAAAACTATGAACAACTCCCTGCTGAGTTGCGGCTGGTGGAAAATCATATTATTTCCCTTGAAGGGGGGCGTACCCGTATTCTCGCGGAAAGAGCGGATGGTGTCTGGCGTTATTTGCTGGATATCAAATTGATGTCAGGTGATGAGTTACAGAAAAAGGCTTATGTTAAAGGTAAGCCACTGGGGGAAAGTTACCGCAAGGTGATTGAGACGCTGCGTGCTTATGAACAAGTCCTGCTGGAAAAGCCGGATTACTCACTGGATGCGATTGAAAAATTAACTGATTTACACCAACAGGTGGAAGGTTATCTGCTTGGGCACTCTGAATCTGGGCGGGCACCAGCGATGAAACTGCTGCTTTCCCAAATTAACATACGCCTGACGGAATCATTAGTATTGGCAGAGCCGACATTGAGAAGCTCAGGCCAAGGTCATTTCAGCGAATTATACACCAAACTGGATAACGCCAATCTCAAGGATAGCAAACATCTCTATCTGGATGCACAGGGCGATTTTGTGACACGTGGTCAGTTCAGTTTGCACATCTCCAGAAATACCGCCGATGCCGGACTGCAACAGGTTATGGCAGCCGTGACCAAAGAGTATGGTCAAGATGTCACAAATGCAGTTTTTTCCAAACTTTCGGCCCGTGATCTGGCGAAAGATGGCCGGGGCATTGATATAGCCGGATTGAAAAAAGTCCATCTGGCGATTGAACAGCACTTATCCCCTGTCAGTGCAACATTGTATGTCTGGCGGCCAAGTGAGTACAGCACTCTTGGTCATGTAGCATTGCAAATTGGTCAGGGACGTGTTCTGGTCAATGCAGATGATGCCAAGCATTTGAATGAAATAAATTATGTCAGTTGGTGGCCGGCAGGGAGTAAAACTGTCGATATACGCGAGATGTTTGATATCTCAACACAAGATCAACCGGATCTGCGGCTTCGTTGGTATGACCTTAGCCAACCTGCTTTTCAGGCCCCAACGTTAGCATTTGATGTTGAAGCAGAAGAGGATGATGATTTCGGGTTGGTTGATGGTTCTGCTGAACTGAGAGAGTTTATTGAAAAACTGAGAATAGCCAAAGGGGTGGATGCCAAATTCAAGGATGTCAGTGAAGGTTTTGCGATGGTGGCCCTCGCTAATCCTGAACTGCTTAAGTCCGCTGAAATACCGGAATATATTTACCGGCCATTTCTTGCACAATGGGCTGATCCCGGCATAGATATGCACGAAATCGGCCGGAATTTTGCCGAAACCTTACGTATGGCAGCGCAAAGGCAGACATCTAAACGTATGGAAAGTGCAATTGCCGACGTCATGCATCAATTTGCTGAAAGAGAGCTGGCAGAAATTTCCGATTTCAAAAACAGTAAAACGGAACTTGCTCGGGTATACCGCATCAATCTGGAAGGGCTTGATGTGGCAGCAATGCAGGCTGAATGGAGTAAAATCAGCAGCGATCCGAATGCCCGTTATCAGTTACTGTCTAAAAATTGTTCCAGTGTCGTTGCTCGTATTCTCAGGGCGGGAGGCGCGGAGAAAGTGCTCGGCAAGGTCTGGCGACCAACCTTTGGTATCTGGACACCAAATGATCTGTTTGACTTCGGTCGGTCATTGCAGCAAGCAGTTCATATTGAACGGGTTAAACAAAAACATCTCCGTCTCAATGGAGAGCCATTTGAAGCAATTCTGAATAATGAAACCAATGAATATGAACTGGAGAGAGTTGCTATCTCAAACGATGGATCATTGCCACGTGAGAGAGAACCGCGTAATCCATTGACTCGCCTCATGAATAATGAACTGTATGGTGCAAAAGAAGAACGTCGCCGGATCAGTCAGGAGGTACAAAACAAGCTCAATTTGGCAGTAAACCAGGGTGTTGCACAAAAAATTACCTTACAGGGTGAAATCGGGCGCTTAGAAGGTTATTACTATCAGGCGCAAAACAATCAGGTACAAAGCTCGTTACATACAAACATGACAAATAAAGTCGTGTTGTTTATCCATGGCTCTGGTGCGTCTGTTGAAGAGCAAGCGAGTAAAATTCAGCCGCATTATCAACAACAGGGTATTGATATGCTCTCGGTCAATATGCGGGGTTACGGCACCAGCGATGGCTATCCGGGGGAATCAGGGATGTATCAGGATGTACGTACTATGTTCCGTTATCTGGTTAATGATCGTGGTATTAATCCGGAAAACATCATTATCCACGGTTATTCAATGGGTGCGCCAATTGCGGCAGATCTTGCTCGTTACGCTGACAGACAAGGCATGGCTGTTTCCGGCTTACTGTTAGACAGGCCGATGCCAAGCATGACCAAGGCGATCACTGCTCATGAAATACCGAACCCATCCGGTCTTACTGGTGTATTGGCAAAAGCCGTTAATGGTAAATTCTCGGTAGAACAGAATCTACGGGGGATCTCGAAGCAGACGCCAATTATGTTGCTGACCGACAATGAAGGTTTAGGTAATGAAGGTGAAAAACTCCGTACCAGATTAATGACAGCCGGTTATAACATTTCCGGGGAACGAACTTATCATGGTCATGAATCCAGTTATCAATTGATGAATCAGTATGCCGATAAAATTGTTTCTTACCTGTCTGGCACCAACCAGCAAGTACAAGAAAATACGGCTCTTAAAGGCATCAAGAGTGATTTGAGACGCTATATGCAGGCACTGAAACCTCAGATTGATGAAGTAGGTATAGAGCGCGATCTGCGTGCGACAAAGGCTTTCCTGTCAGGTTACAAACATAACCATGCTGAGCGTATTGTGGATGGCTTCCATTCGGATATGGACATCAAACAACTGGTGGATCTGTTGGTCAAAGGGAACTGGACGGCGGAACAAAAAGGGGCATTGGCATGGGAAATTGAAAACCGGGCACTGAAAATTACTCTTCGGCCAAAAACGGAGAAATATAGCCGACTGTTCCGTGATATTACTTCTACTGGCGCAGTAGATCCTAAGGCAAGTGAACATTTAGCGCCACAATTGCTATTGCTGAATTTATCTAATGATGGGTTTGGCGGGCGCTGTGTACCGTTATCGAAATTGGTTCTGCTGGCAAAACAGCTTGAAAATGACGGCCAGGAAAATGTTGGTCATGACTTGTTGAATAAACTTTACTCCGCCGCTTCGGTACTCAGCAATCCAGAGTTATATTCCGAAGTTGAACAAGCCAACGCCAGTAAGTTATTGGGTACATTGTCTGCACTCTATGCCAGAGATCCGATGTTAGACGGTACTTCCAAGGTATGGAAAGAGAAACTGAACGGTGAGAAAGCACTAACCGTAAAAGGTATGATTGAAAGAATCACTGCCACCAACGTGGATGGTCAACCGATTCTGCTGGAGCTGGATACATTGGGTCATGCCATGGCGGCATGGTCAAAAGGCAGTGGAGAGAACCGGATGTATGGGTTCTATGATCCTAATATTGGGATTGTGGAGTTTTCATCTGTGGAGAAATTCAGTAAATACGTTACACGTTTCTTTAGTCGTTCAGACCTGAACATGGCAGAAAGCTATAAAATGTCCAAAAATGGTCAGCGGGAAAGAATTTTCGAGCGTGTGATTGTACTGGATGGTCAAGTACTGGCATCTTATCGTCCGGTAATTGGTGACAAAACAACCATGAAAGATATTCTGGCAATGGAAATTTTTGATGGCTCACCAATGAGAAATACGCTGGAGAGACTCCGTCCGTTGAATAACCAGGATGTCAATACGTGGGAAGTTATTGATGTCTTTCCGAGATTAGAACGCAAAAAAATGCGTTTTGATGGCCAGGTCATTATTCAGCTTGAAGATGATCCTATTGTGGCCGACTCTGTCTCTTATCTGACCGGTAAGCACCCAAACGAGAGTGTCCTTGTCCAGCTTGATACCAATGGCCAGTATAAGGTGGTATACGGTGATCCAAGCTTATTGAACGGTAAAATACGCTGGCAGGTTGTTGGGCACGGTGGTGATGATATTGATGGATTTAATCACACGACGCTAAGTGATTACACTGCATCTGAGCTGGCGATGCGCTTAAAACAGTTTAAAAATAGCTTCCAATATGGAGGGGAGCTTGACCATATCAGTCTGGTAGGATGTTCTCTGCTCAGTGATGATAAGCGGGATGGCTTTGCTTATCGTTTGATTTCAGCTCTTGATGAAAATGGGATCCGTACCACGGTATCTGCCCGTCGCACTGAAGTTGCAATCGGTAAATCAGGGCGTAAGTATACGAAATCAGAACATAATACGCTGGAAAATAAGATCTTCGACAATAAAATCGTGTTGAACTGGAATGAGAATGGAGAATTGGAAGGTCATTCAGAACGTATACGCAATAATGTCTCTGAAAACGATGTTTCGCTTGCTCGTGTAGGCAGTCTGCGTACCGATAGCAGAAAAAACCGGGCACGCGGGATTATTACAGACAATACCGAAATATTCCATGCACCGAAACAATATCAGTATGAGGATTACCCTGCCGAAATGACGTCCAATAACCCGGTGAGTTATTCCGGTAATGTACAGGTACAGGCAGGAGACGGCGAATTTACAACCATTAACTGGGGAACCACCAACGTTGGTATTAAAGTCGGTACGGGTGGTTTCAAATCGCTGGCCTTTGGTGACAACAATGTCATGGTCCATCTGGGGAATGGTGACAGCAAGCACAGCGTTGATATTGCAGGTTATCAGGCATTGGAAGGTGCGCAACTGTTTATCGGAAACCGGAATATCAGTTTCAATCAAGGCCGCAGTAATGATCTGTTGGTCATGATGGATAAATCCATCCCGACACCGCCGATGCTTAATCCATTTGATAGCGTTTCCCGCATATCAGGGGTCCTGCAAAATATTGCCGGATCATTCTCTGCCCCTGACTGGTTGTCTGAGCAGGAAGCACAGTGGACGGTAGAAAGTGTGAAGAAATATCTACAGGATATGTCAGGGCTGGATATGACCAGTAACGTGGATTATATGTCGCTGACTAAGCTTGACTCCCAATATAAACGTAGTGGCCGTGGCCTGAAGAGTGATATCGAAAGCACACTGAATAAAAAATACAACCAATGGTTGAGTGGTGCGGGTAATAAACCAAAGCTGGGTAATCTCAGCCGGGCAGATAAGCTCCGGCAGGCAAATGAGAAATTATCCTTTAATTTCGCCGTTGGCGGACAAGGTGCTGATATTCAAGTAACAACCGGTAACTGGAACTTTATGTTCGGTGACAATATCCAGTCAATTCTGGATATCAACCTTGGTTCACTGTTTGGTTTGATGACACAGCAATACACCTCAACAGGAATGGCAAAAACCACCTTTACTTTTAGTCCGACGGATCTGCCTCGTCAGCTTAAAAACAAGTTGTTGAGAAACCTTGCCAGCGTGAATGCAGATACGACATTAGCCGATATCTTTAATGTGGATTACACATCGGATGGCGCTATTGTTTCCCGCTCAAATCAACCGGTGGATGGTGTCGCTATTCTGCGGGAAATGCTGGAAGTTATCGGTGAATTCAGTGGCAGCCAGTTGGAGGCATTTATTGATCCGGAAACATTACGTAATGGTTTGAAGACAAACCTGTCGGCAGGAGCAGATGGATTAAATTCTTTCCTTGAAAATCACGGAATCAAAGAAAAAGCGCCAACTGAGCAGACGGAGTCAACTGAAAATGTTGGTGCTGCACCGATAGCAGAAGATGCAAACTCAGAGCGCCCATTCGGGTTTAATTTCCTGAACCTGCCAAATTTGTTTGCAACTCTGTTCAGCCAGGATAAACAGCAAGAAATGAAAGAGTTAGCTTCCAACCTGAAACAGAATCTGACTGATGATCTGCTGCATATGCAGGAAAAAACTTTCGATTTCCTGCGCAACAGTGGTCATCTGCAAGGTGATGGCGATATCCATGTCTCTCTTGGTAACTACAATTTTAACTGGGGTGGAGACGGAAAAGATCTGGGCGCTTATCTGGGAGATAATAATAACTTCTGGGGTGGTCGCGGTGACGATGTCTATTACGCTTTAGGAACCTCCAATATCTTCACCGGTGGTGAAGGTAATGATATGGGAGCTTTGATGGGGCGTGAAAACATCATGTTTGGTGGCAAGGGTAATGATGTTGCCGTAGTTGCGGGACGTATCAACTATGCCTACATGGGAGATGGAGATGATCAGGTCTTTGCCTTTGGTGAAGGTGGTGTGATCGAGACGGGCAGAGGACGTGACTATATCGTCGCCTCCGGTAACTTCAATCGCATTGAGAGCGGGGAAGAGCAGGATTACGTGATTACTATCGGTAACAACAATCAGGTTGATTTGGGTAATAATCATGATTTTTCTACAGTTTTCGGTAACTATAATCAGATTGATGCTGGAGCGGGCAATGATACTATCAAGCTGATGGGTTATCATGCTCTGATCAATGGCGGGGCGGGTGATGATCACCTGATCGCGGATGTGATTGCCAAATTCAGTCAATTTGACGGCGGCGATGGTGACGATCTGTTGGTATTGGGCGGATATCAGAACAACTTCAAAGGTGGCACAGGGGTTAACAGCTATGTAGTCAGTGGAGATGTGATTGATAATGTGGTTGAAGATATCAAACACAGTGACAAGATCATTTTCAACAACCTTAACTGGCAAGACTTGTGGTTCCAGCGTAGTGGCTACGATCTGGTTATGTTGACCAACCGTAATATTGAGGATACTTCTGAGCAAGGACAGTTTGAAGCAATCGGCTCGGTGACGTTTACTGACTACTTCAATGGCAATCGTGCGGACATTATCACGCAAATGGGCAGTAAAGACACTCGTGGCGAGCGTGAATATACCGCACTCTCTGCCAATGCACTAGATTCATTGGTTCAGGCAATGAGCGGTTTTGCGCCAGCGATTGGCGATAGTGGTTTTATTGATTCACTGGATAAACAAACTCAATCTTCCATTATGATGGCCTGGTCGGATACCAAAACCGGGAAATTCAAACTGGCTTGATGGTTTTCTTAGCTGAACTTGATTAATCGAAATGGCTCACCAATGTGAGTCATTTTTTATTTAACTTCAAATGGTTAATTTAATATGCTTATGTTTTTTTAACGGGACATTATGATGGCTTTAACAATAGAATTGCTTCGTCGGGATGAGATTAATTAAACCTTGAGGAATTATAAACAGATGTTAGAGATTGCCCTTGAAGCGGTAAATACAATCAGAAAACGAACTCAAGATGCTTTTGACGGTGCGGGACAATTTGATTACAAGTCTAATCATTCTGTTGTCACCCAGACAGATTTAATGCTGGAAACCGAAATTCGCAACATATTAGAAAAACGTAGTCCCGGAGTCCCCATTTTGGGCGAAGAATTTGGGCTAAATGGTGTCGAGAAATTTGAATCCGGCTGGGTTATTGATCCTATAGATGGGACAAGAGCATTTTTGTATGGCGTACCGTTGTTCAGTACGTTGCTGGCTTTTGTTGAGAATGGTGAATCGTTAGTTGGTGTGATTAGTTTTCCGGCCATCTCAACCATTGTTTATGCTTCTCAGGGAGAAGGGTGTTGGATGAGTGTGGAAGGCAAGCCATTACGCCAACTCAAAATTGTTGGGAATTCACCAGAATTTATTGAAAATGCAGTGATTGCTGCTTCTGGAATACACAGTTCCAGCTATAACCTTGTAGACGGTTCGGTTCCTTATAATTTAGATACGTTAGTGAACACTTCCCGTGATTTTATTTTTGTCAATGATTGTTATCAACATGCTATGGTTGCTGCCGGAAGGTTACATTGTGCTATTGATACAATAATGAAACCGTGGGATAGCGCTGCAATTTTGCCCTGTATTAAAGAAGCGGGTGGTGATTTTTGTACACTGAATGGTCGCCGGGAAAAGGTGATGTTTGGTGGTAGCCTGGTATCGGCATGTAATTCAGAATTACTTAATCGGGTAGTGGAGAGAATGAATTCTTCTGTTACTGGTTAAGTAATTCAGAATTTTCTTATTAATTAAATAGCCTATATTCTTAGGCCATTTATTTTTTCCAATTTAATATCCTCTTCATCTTTCAAATTATTATTTTATTGGTTCATTTTGAAAGATGAAGAGATAAATTATTTGATGGTGTTAAAACTGACAAACAAATGCTATATCGTGACAGTTATTTTGGAAATCATCCCAAAAACCTGGTGGGTAACTATCAATATCGCTTTGTAACAGTGTGGGTTTATGCCATGTTAATTGTGTCAATCCTGCTTTATTGCACACTTCTTTATGTTGTTCACGACTCCATTGATACATGGTAAAAGGACTGGGTGGGGTGGTAAGAAATTCTGCCTTGACGAGAGCGCCTTCTTTCCAGGGTTCTTGACTAAGAATATTGACGCGATAATTTATACAGTTTCCTTTTGCTAACCGATAGTCAGGATCAATGGTATAAGCAATCAGTTTACCGTTAGGTGCCAGATTCTTTGCGACTGAACGAAACATCATTTCAAGGTCTTCAAGTGATAGTGCATTACAGAATAGCCAGGCTGCAACTATCAGATCAAATTTTCCGAATGATTCCATATTGCAGGCATCTCTTACATGAAATTCGATATTATCACCGTATTGTTGCGATTTGCTTTTGGCAATCTCAATCATGTTATGTGATATATCGACCCCCACAACTCTTGAAGCACCGTGGTTTCTGAACAATCGGCTAAAAAGACCATATCCACAGGCTAAATCTAACACGGATTTTCCTTGTATATCCCCTGCCAGATTGAGGATAGTCCGAATTTCGATGTTTATTTGGGCGGCAGAGTCTGAAAAACTCTCATATAGATCTGCGATAGGATTATATACGTTTTTAGGATCCATGGTTTTTATCCTTTAATTAATATCAATTGAAGGGGATATTTTTTACTTGGTAAGAATGAAATTTATTATTGGTGTAGTTTTTCCTGATATTTATTTCGTCACAGAACATTAGTGTATAAATAATAATTTAGATATAATTATTTTTGTATTAGTTATATAGTTTAATAAGTATGGAAATAAGGATTTAATAACTAGAATATTAAAAAATAACTTATTAGCGATAGTGTTGAATATATCTCTTGTTGCTACTAACAGGCGTTCAACCCACGTTTACAGGTGGGTTGATATGATGATTATTCTGTTTCTAAAAATCGATGAATTGCCCTGAGTACGGCTTCGGGTTTTTCTGCATGGACCCAGTGTCCGGCACCGGCTATTACCCATGCGTTAGCTTTTGGGAATTGTCTGATAATATCCTGTCGATATTCCTCGGTAATGTAATCTGAATTTCCACCACGGATGAACAGGGCTGGTTTATGCCATGCCGGGATCGTTTCCCAACCGATGATCTTTTCATATTCTTTTTGCAATACAGGCAGGTTGAACTTCCACTCTCCCTGGCGGAAGGATTTTAATAAAAACGGGATCACACCATCTTCCTGAATATTCTGTCGCATGATATCTGTTGCCGCCTGTCGGGTTTGTACCCCTGCTTCGGTAACTTTGTTCAGTGCTGTGAAAATGCCATCATGTTGCCGAACCTGATAAGCCACGGGGGCTATGTCAATAACTACAATTTTTTCAATTCGGTCCGGGGCAATTGCTGTCATGCTCATCGCAATTTTGCCACCCATAGAATGTCCTATGATGATAGCCTTCGGCACATTTAGTTCATCAAGTAGTTCATCAAGAAGTGCTAAAACGTCCTGAGCCATATCGCAATAATCCATATTTTCCGATTGCGGAGAAATACCGTGATTGCGCACGTCAATTTGAATAACCGGATAATATTGTTGTAAATCTCGGCCTAATATTCCCAAATTGCTCAAATCACCAAAAAGCCCATGGATAAGAATAATTGGTGTGGAGGACAGCGGGTTTTCCGGTTTGTGTAAATGATAATTTAATTGATTGTTTGACTTCATAATTTGCCTGAGTTTAATGCCATTCATACAATGTTTAATATTGTAGAGTTTAATATTATGACACATTAGCATGGACAAATGAAATGGGACAAAATGGCTGTAACTGATTGATTTATTTTAGAGGAAAAGCGACTTTTTTTTCAATTCTCAATTGCGGAAAGAATCACTTTAAGTTATTGAAAGTTTAATTGTTTTGTTTTGTTGCATTATATCTTATAATCCGGGGATAATTTTTTCATTAAGAACAGTACTGGATAGAAATGAAAACGATAGAAGTTGATGAAGACCTTTACCGCTTTATTGCAAGCCAAACCCTGCATATCGGTGAAAGTGCATCTGATATTTTACGGCGCATATTGAAATTGGACGCCGGGCAGCCAGTACAAACTACACAGCCTGCCAGCGAGTCTGTCCCTGTCGATAAAGTATCAAATGTGCGTTCCCGTGATACTGTTCGTGTTATGCGCGAATTATTGCTTTCCGATGAATATGCTGAAAAGAAAAAATCCGTTGAGCGTTTCATGTTAGTGTTGTCTACACTGTATAATTTGGACAGTGAAAATTTCTCCAAAGCAACAGAAGAGATGCACGGCCGTACCCGCACTTATTTTGCAGGCGATGAACATACGTTGCTGGCCAGTGGTAAGCAGACCAAACCTCGTCATATCCCCGGCACCCCTTTTTGGGTGATCACCAATACCAATACTGACCGCAAACGCAGCATGATTGAACATATTATGCAGGGGATGAGTTTTCCAGCAAATTTGATTGAAAAGGTGTGTAGCACTATCTAGTTTAGCTACCTGATTTAGCTAGTTAGTTAGCTCTTTAAACTACTCAGCTTATCTGTTCTATACTGCACTGGAGGGGAATCCAGTGCAGCCTTTCAGGAGAAATTAAAGTGGCAATTCATCCAAGGGCAGGGCAACTGGCCCAGCAGCATGATTTAATTAATGTTGCACTTCTCACTTCACAGTATTACACCATACAACCCCATCCAGAAAACCCGGCACATAACGTTAAGTTCGGTACTTCCGGTCATCGTGGCAGCGCTGGACGCAATAGTTTCAATGAAGCACATATTCTGGCAATTTCTCAGGCTATTGTGGAAGTTCGTCAGCAGCACGATATCACAGGACCATGCTATGTAGGGAAAGACACGCATGCACTTTCTGAAGCTGCATTTATTTCAGTGCTGGAAGTGCTGACAGCAAATGGTGTCGATGTCGTTGTACAGGAAAATAATGGTTTTACACCAACACCTGCCATTTCTCATGCAATTCTGTCTTATAATCGCCAGCGGAAAAATTTAGCAGATGGGATTGTGATCACGCCATCCCATAATCCACCAGAAGATGGTGGGATTAAATACAATCCACCGAATGGTGGCCCCGCGGATACGGATCTGACTTCCGTTATCGAGAATCGTGCTAATGAATTGTTGGCAAATAACCTGAACGGGGTTAAACGCCAGTCTTATGAGCAGGCATTGAAAAGTGAATATCTGCATCCACAAGATTTGGTTGAACCTTATGTGACTGCATTAGGTGAAGTTGTGGATATGGCTGCCATACAAAAGGCAGGGTTGAAAATTGGTATTGACCCGCTAGGTGGTTCAGGTATTGCTTACTGGCAGCGCATTGGGGAGTACTATGACCTCGATCTGACATTGGTGAATGACAATATTGACCAGACATTCCGTTTTATGACGCTGGATCGTGATGGTGTGATCAGAATGGATTGCTCATCACGTTGGGCGATGGCGGGTTTACTGGAACTACGTGATAAGTTTGATTTAGCTTTTGCCAATGATCCCGATTATGACCGTCACGGGATTATTACGCCAGCAGGTTTGATGAACCCTAATCATTATCTGGCGACAGCAGTGGATTATCTATTCCGCCATCGTCCACAATGGTCTGAAAAAGTTGCAGTGGGTAAGACACTGGTTTCCAGTGCCATGATTGATCGTGTTGTGACTGATCTGGGGCGTGAATTGGTGGAAGTTCCTGTTGGCTTTAAATGGTTTGTTGATGGACTATATAAAGGCGAATTGGGCTTTGGTGGAGAAGAAAGTGCAGGCGCATCTTTCCTGCGTTTTGACGGTACACCATGGTCAACAGATAAGGATGGTATTATTCTTTGTCTGCTTGCAGCAGAAATGATGGCGACTACCGGTGAAAATCCACAGCAACGCTATGATAAATTAGCTGCGCGTTTTGGTACTCCGAGTTATAGCCGCCTTCAGGCACCGGCAAGCCATCAACAGAAAGCACAATTGTCCAAATTGTCACCGGAAATGGTTAAAGCTGATACATTGGCGGGTGACCCTATTACGGCTCGTTTGACAACCGCTTCAGGCAATGGTGCTTCCATTGGTGGGTTGAAAGTGATGAGCGACAATGGCTGGTTTGCTGCTCGCCCTTCTGGCACAGAAGAAGCTTATAAAATCTATTGTGAAAGTTTCCTTGGTGCTGAACACCGTGAAAAAATTGAGCAAGAAGCTCAGGAAATTGTCAATCAAGTACTCGCTGCGAGTTAATTGACGCTTAACAATGATAAAAGGAAAGCCGTAGCTGTGACTGCGGCTTTTCCGTGGAGATTACTCCGCAATAGAACAAAGCGGTAAGGAAAAATGGAAGCTGGCTCCACCTTTTTCATTATTCGTTGCCCATATTTTCCCATTATGGATTTCAATGATGTTATAACAGATCGTCAACCCTAATCCGGCATTAGGTACAGTCGATTTTCGGTGATTATGTGAGAATTTATCAAAGATAGATTGTTCTTGCCCTACTGGAATACCTGAACCTGTATCCCAAACTTCAATATTAACTTGTTTTTTTTCAACAATGGCTTTGATGCCTAATACTGAGTCTTGATTAGTATGCTTAATAGCATTTTCCAGTAGATTGATAAATACACGCTCTAATAAGGAAGCGTCACACTGTAGCGTTAAATTGGAGGGCAGGGAAAGTTCTACAGAATAATGGCTGAGTGCATAGCTTAATGAATGCAGGGCATTATCAACAATTTTTTCCAACGAATAACAGCCAAAATTGGGCTGAAGGCTGCCTGATTGAATACGTACTATATCCAGAACGTTATTCACCAGATGAGAGGTATTGAGGATTTGTTGGTGAATTTGCTGAAATTGCTTAGCATGATGAGAATTTTCAATGGATAAATCTAATCTCAATGCTTCTGTCTGTTCAGTGAGGATTGTTAGTGGAGTAAGTAAATCGTGGGACAGTGCAGTCAGAAATGCGTTGCGTAATTGTTTCCATTTGTTATCTAATTTGGCTGTTTCTGCACCACGGGCTAAATGTAACCGTTCTAAGGCGTTAGCAATAATTCCAGTAAAAATATGCAGTAACCGCTGTTGTTCCGGTACTAGTAATTGACGAAGGTTAGGTGATTCAATCGCAAGAACAGCAAATACTTGCGACGGAGTTGTTATGGGAATTAACTGATAAGGTACGCCCGGTAGGGTATCCGTACCGGCTCCGGCAGGTTGTTTTTTCTCAAAACACCATTTGGCAATGGCTTCATCAACCAACATTTGCCCACCATTGTAGGATTTCACCTGATATAGGCGGTTATTATTATCCGGCAGTAACAGTCCTGTTTTGGCCTGAAAGCTATTAGATAAAAAGTGGTAGCTGATCCGGGCAACATCTTCTTCATTCAAGGCCCGGCTGAGTTCACGGGTAATTTCATATAAGTGCCGTGTCCGCTGTTCACGATGGCGGGCAACTCTGGCTTGATAACGTATACCCGCGGTCAGGTTTCCCACGACAACTCCTACGATCAACATGACGATAAAGGCGAGCAGGTACTGCATATCTTTAACTGCCAGTGACCAATGTGGCTGAACGAAAAAGAGATCGAAACTGACCACATTGATAAAAGCGGCAAAGACTGAAGGCCAACGCCCATAAAACAGGGCGATGACAACAACGCCGAGTAGGTAGAGTGTCACCAGATTAGCTTTATCAAGAGGCAGTAAAACAGCACGGGAAAATATGGTGATTAAGGCGCACAGTATAATCGCCATCACGAAGCCTTGGATCTGAATGAGCCACTTTTCATTAAATGAGCGGTGATCGGTATGTTCTTTATTATGCGTATGCCAATGTCTTTTGTCTTCCAGAGCAATAATAATGATATCCAGATCGGGGCCAAGTTTGCCTAAACGTTCAACGAAATCAGAGCGCCATCTGCGGTTAAAAATTTTTGAATACAAACTATGGTAACGCCCTACAATGATTTTACCGAGGTTATGTTCTCTTGCGTAACGAAGAATAGCCCTTTCTTTATGAGGCTCAGAAAGTGTAGCGGTTTCTGCTCCCAACTCTTGTGCCAGCCTTAATGCTTTTAAAATAGTACGCCGTTTGACTTCTGGTAGTCGGTGCAGTTTAGGGGTTTCAACGTAAACAGCATGCCAGATACAATCGAGTTTTGCGGCAAGCCGGGCAGCTTTGCGGATCAGTTTTTCATTTCCTTCATTATCACCTATACACAATAGTAAGTTATCCCGTGTATGCCACACTGGCTCTTTTCCCCGTGTATCGCGGAAAGCTCGCATCTGATCATCCACACGATCTGCTGTGCGACGTAAGGCAAGTTCACGTAAGGCGATCAGGTTTCCTTTGCGGAAAAAATGTTCGATAGCTCGTTCCGCTTGACCCGATATATAGACCTTACCTTCGTGGAGTCGCTGGCGCAGATCGTCAGGTGGAAGATCGACTAAAACAACATCGTCTGCACTATCAAATATGTGATCGGGAATGGTTTCCCGCACCCGGATGCCGGTAATGCCACCGACAACATCATTCAGGCTTTCAAGATGTTGTACGTTAATGGTGGTCAGGACATCAATGCCTGCTTCCAGAAGCTCTTCCACGTCCTGCCAACGTTTAGGATGACGGCAGCCTTGAGGATTACTGAATGCTAATTCGTCCATCAAAATAATGGCCGGGCGGCGGGCGATAGCAGCATCAATATCGAATACTGCTATTCTGCGTTTAGCATAGTGGATATGTTTTGGTGGCAGTTGAGGCAAACCTTTCAATAGTGCTGCGGTTTCCTGCCGCCCATGTGTTTCAACGACACCGACAATGACATCCAAACCCTGAGCCAGTAGACGTTGGGCTTCCTGTAACATGGCATAGGTTTTACCTACTCCGGCACAAGCACCAAAAAATATTTTCAGCTTGCCACGTGGTTTCTCATTCGCCAATGTTAGCAGATTGTCTGGGTCCGGGCGTTGTGGTTCGGTCTGATCCATAAGTTATCGGCCTTGTGGTTGCAAGTTATCTAATGCCAGATTAAGTTTCAGAACATTGACTACAGGTTGACCAATATAGTTCGGCAGTGGAGAAGTTGTGTTTTCCTGAATCAGTTTATTAATTACATTTATTGGTATATGGCGGATCGTGGCGATGCGCTGTGCCTGGAATTCGGCTGCTTCAGGTGAAATATGTGGGTCAAGTCCACTACCGGATGCTGTCACTAACTCGACAGGAATTGGTTGGTTTTCCGGGTAGTTAA
The DNA here is from genome assembly GCF_963866145.1 of Xenorhabdus sp. NBAII XenSa04. Taxonomy (NCBI): domain Bacteria; kingdom Pseudomonadati; phylum Pseudomonadota; class Gammaproteobacteria; order Enterobacterales; family Morganellaceae; genus Xenorhabdus; species Xenorhabdus sp. NBAII XenSa04. The sequence goes on along the minus strand of NZ_CAWMEB010000405.1, from coordinate 29,430 downwards.
ATAAACGGATTTTAATAATCTGTTGTTGTATTTTATGAAATAAAATCGGGTTAGTCGGTGACAGATTGCTTCCCCCGGATGATAGCGCATTATAGGGCTGTCGGGCGGTCATGGAAGGGCGCCCATGAAAATAGGTGGCTTTGGTGAATTCCTGCCCGATTAATTCAGAACCGATCAATTTTCCATTCTGTTCAATCAATGAACCGGTAGCTTTATGGTGAAACAAGGCTGCTGAGATCCCGGTGATCAGCAGCGGATAAGCAATACCGGTGATCAGGGTAAGAAATATCAACAAAACAATGGAAGAACGTAACCAAATCATTTTTGTCACCTTATTACTTGATAGTCAAATTCTAGAATCTAATGATTTGAAAGCTGCATTATCTGAAATTGTTTTATTCAAAATTTGTGTTACTTAAAACCGAGTGCTGTAAGTAGCATGTCAATAAGTTTGATGCCCACAAAAGGCATAAGCAAACCACCAAGACCATATATCCATAAATTGCGCCGCAGAAGCGACAGTGCATTCATCGGACGATAACTGACACCTTTCAGAGCCAATGGCAGTAAAAAGATAATGACAATCGCATTGAAAATAACCGCCGACAGTACTGCCGATTGTGGTGAATGGAGGTGCATGATATTCAGGGTATTAAGCTGCGGATAAGTAACGGAAAATGCGGCAGGAATAATGGCAAAATATTTGGCAATGTCATTAGCAATACTAAATGTGGTCAAAGAACCTCTGGTCATCAGCATCTGTTTACCAATACGTACCACTTCAATTAATTTGGTGGGATTAGAATCCAAGTCCACCATATTGCCAGCCTCTTTGGCCGCTTGAGTACCTGAATTCATAGCAACGGCAACATCAGCCTGAGCCAGAGCGGGAGCATCGTTTGTACCATCACCAGTCATTGCAACCAAACGCCCTTCAGATTGATATTGGCGGATCAAAGTCAGTTTCGCTTCGGGTGTCGCCTCTGCGAGAAAATCATCAACCCCTGCTTCTGCAGCGATGGCCGCAGCGGTCAGATGATTATCGCCGGTGATCATGACAGTCTTGATCCCCATCCTACGCATTTCATTGAAACGCTCCTTAATACCACCTTTAATGATATCTTTTAGGGCAACGACTCCCAGAACCCGCTGATTTTCGGCAACAACCAGTGGCGTCCCCCCTTTGCTTGCTACTTGCTGTACCAGTAGGTTAATAGCTTCAGGAAATTGACTACGGTTGGCTTCAATATGGCGGCGGATAGCATCAACTGCACCCTTGCGGATCATACGGTCGTTAATGTTGACTCCACTCATGCGGGTCATGGCAGAAAAAGGAACAAACGTAGCGTTTAAGGCACGCAGGTCACGTTCACGCATATTAAAACGTTGTTTTGCCAGGATCACGATGCTACGTCCTTCAGGTGTTTCATCGGCAAGTGAGGAAAGTTGTGCAGCATCAGCCAGTTGTTGTTCCGTCACTCCGGGAGCAGGCAAAAACTGAGATGCCTGACGGTTGCCTAATGTGATCGTGCCGGTTTTATCCAGCAACAGAACATCTACATCACCTGCGGCTTCAATGGCACGCCCACTGGTGGCAATGACATTGGCTTCCAACATGCGACTCATACCTGCAACACCGATAGCAGAAAGCAAACCACCAATGGTGGTGGGAATTAAACAAACTAACAGTGCGATCACCACTGTGACCGTAATGGGAGCACCGGCATGGTTGACTTCAACACTGAATAAGGAAAAAGGGAATAAGCTGGCGCAGGTTAGCAGGAAAATGATGGTGAGAGCGGTAAGCAGAATCGAGAGGGCAATTTCGTTCGGTGTTTTTCGCCGTTTAGCACCTTCAACCATCGAGATCATTCTGTCGAGGAAAGTTTCTCCCGGATTGACAGAACATTCTACGATTAGCCAATCTGATAACACTTGAGTCCCTCCCGTTACGGAGGCAAAATCTCCTCCTGACTCCCGGATCACCGGGGCTGATTCCCCTGTAATAGCACTTTCATTAACCGAAGCACCGCCTTCAATGACTTCCCCATCACAAGGGATAATTTCACCCGCTTCTATGAGTACAATATCGCCTTTGCGTAAACTATCTGACGTGACTTTCTCTTTTGTAGCATCGTGACTGGGCGCGGAAAGTCTGGTGGCCCAGGTTGTTTGTTTTACCCCTTTCAGGCTGGAAGCCTGAGCCTGACTACGTCCTTCTGCCAGCGCTTCCGCAAAATTAGCAAACAGTACAGTGAACCATAACCATAAAGCAATTGACCCGGTAAAGAGTGCTTCACCCTCTGCCTGACCGATTAATATACCGAGCCATAACAAGGTAGTCAGGCAGCTACCAAGATAAACGACAAACATGACCGGATTGTGCCACTGAATGGCCGGATGACATTTTTTTATTGAATCGATAATCGCTTGGCGAATGAGATCGGATTCAAATAATGCCTGTTTTTTATTTCTCATTACTTATCTCACAATGTATCTCACAACTTCACCTAACGTGATAGTTGCCAAAGTTGTAAATGTTCAGCAATAGGGCCAAGAGCTAATGCGGGGATGAAAGTGAGGGCTCCAATCAATAAGATGACCAAAATGAGTAATCCAATGAATAAGGCACTATGCGTTGGTAGCGTACCATTACTGATCGGCTGGCGTTTCTTACTGCTCATGGAACCAGCGATGGACAATACAGGCAGAATGACACCAAAGCGCCCAAGAAACATCACTACTCCTAAGAGCAGATTATAAAATAGGTTGTTGGCTTCCAGGCCAGCGAAAGCACTACCGTTATTATTTGCCGCAGATGTGACAGCATAAAGTATTTCTGTGAAACCGTGCGCTCCGGGATTGGTTACGGCAGCTCGTCCCACATTAAACGAAACTGACAGTGCCGTTCCTAGCAAGATAAGAGAGGGAGTAACTAGAATTGCAAGAGCGACCATTTTCATTTCATGAACATCAATTTTCTTGCCCAAATATTCAGGAGCACGACCTATCATCAAACCCGCAATAAAGACGGCTAACAGAACAAATAGCAACATGCCATAGAGCCCGGCGCCTACGCCACCAAATACGACTTCGCCAATTTGCATTAACCAGAGTGGTATCATGCCCCCTAATGCCGTGAAAGAATCATGCATTGCATTGACTGCGCCACAAGAGGCTGCTGTCGTGATTATGCTGTAAAGAGAGGAAACAAGAATACCAAAGCGGCTTTCCTTTCCTTCCATATTGATATTGCTGTTGACTCCTAATTGCATGAAATGGGGATTACCGGCAGTTTCGGCGTACATCACAACAGATACAGAAACAAGGAAGATGATACTCATTGCCCAGAGTAAGGCATAGCCCTGGCGATTATCTCCGACAACCAGACCAAATGCGAAACACAAGGCGCTAGGGATCAGGAAAATTGCAAGCATTTGTACAAAGTTACTGATGGCATTTGGGTTTTCAAAAGGATGTGCTGAATTTGCTCCAAATATGCCCCCGCCATTTGTTCCCAATAATTTGATAGCTTCCTGAGAAGCAACCGGCCCCATAGGGAGCAGTTGCTGCTGTCCTTCAAGGGTATGGATTGCAACATAGGGAGAGAAATTTTGAATCACGCCCTGGCTGGCAAAGATAAGAGCAAAAATGATCGCCAGAGGTAACAGTAGATATAACGTGATACGAGTGATATCAACCCACGCGTTCCCCAGAGTTTTTACACCCTGACGGGAAAATGCTCGTATTAAGGTAAACGCAATAGCAATACCTGTAGCGGCTGACAGGAAGTTTTGCACTGTTAATCCTGCCATTTGGCTCAGATAACTGAGGGTGTTTTCGCCACTGTAGGCTTGCCAGTTAGTATTAGTTATAAAGCTAATTGCTGTATTGAGTGCCAAATCCCATTTCATACCTGCAAAATGTTGTGGATTGAGTGGCAGATATTTTTGACTTATCAGCAGGATAAATAATAACAACAAGCCTGCAACATTGAATATAATAATGGCAAATGTATATTGCCACCAGTTCATTTCTTTGAAGTTATTGCCAGGTTTTTGTAACCCACAACAACGCCATAGGATTATTTCTGTATTTGTAATCCAGCGAGGTAATTCTCCTTCGATTAGGTTAGCGATAAAATTTCCAAGAGGTTTACTTAATATAAATAGAAATAATAAGAAAGTGGCTATCAGCAGAAAAGAAGAGGCTTCCATTTAGAAATCCTCCGCATTTAATAGCGCATAAATCAAATAGAACAGTAATAGCACTACCAGGATCGCGCCAACAATAATGAGTAATTTATTCACCACTTATCTCCTTGTTTACTTCTTAATAGCTGTTTACTTCTTAATAAAAACAGACGGTTGAAAATAAAAGTGACTATATAAAGAAGATTAAAAAGAGAGCCTGCAAACGTAAAATATAAATGAATTTGATTGATTCAATGTCATAAAAAATAAGTTTAGCAAATCCCAGTAGGTTAATTTTATGTTTTTAAAATGTTTGTTTTGTTTCTGTTTAAGTGTTTTTTTGTAATTAAATTACGTGCCGACAAAAAAAGAGTGATTTTAGGCACTAAAAAAGTGGTCTGATCAGTAGTAAAATTTCATTTCATTGAGTAAAATTTAGTATGTCTTACAGGTATTGCCCATTATGGAGGGTCTTTATGTCTACATATCGTGAATATTCTCGGCATCAGGTTCTCTTACGGCGTGTTGGCGCTGTTGCAGTAGGTGTCATTGCGCTCCCTGTTATGTTATTCAGCCGAAACCGTGCCCGTTTTTACAGCTACTTGCATAAAGTATGGGTAAAAACAAGTGATAAACCCGTATGGTTAGAACGTGCAGAAATTGCCTCTGACACGTTAATTCCCTGAATCTTCTACTCTGTGACTGGCTGTTCTTCGTTTGTTTCTGCATAATGTTTTCTGACTGATATAGCCTACTGAATATAGAATTTAATGTAGTATTCTGACACCTTGCCAGCTTAAGCTGGCAAGGTGTTTTGCTCTTATTGCTTATGACTACTGATGTTGTTACTTAATACATATATATCACTTTGGCTAAGCGAAGAATAGGTACGTCTTCTATGGTGAAAAAGCTAAATAATAAGGGGTGTGTAATGAATAATGTTGAATTAGAGCATGTACTCAATACGGAACTGAATGTTCGTGAGTTTCAGGATTATGCCCCTAATGGATTGCAGGTGGAAGGACGCCCTCATATTCAACGGGTTATAACGGGCGTGACAGCATGTCAGGCTCTGCTGGATGAAGCTGTTCGTTTGGAAGCTGATGCTGTCATTGTACATCATGGGTATTTTTGGAAGAATGAATCGCCTGTTATCCGGGGTATGAAACGCCGTCGTCTACAAACTTTACTCTGCAATGACATTAACCTGTATGGCTACCATCTCCCGTTGGATGCTCATCCTACGTTGGGCAATAATGTCCAGTTAGCACGTCAGATGGGTGTGAAAATCATAGGAACGATTGATCCATTACTTCCTCATGGTGCATTTGATCAACCGATTACTCCGGCAGAATTGTCTGAGCGCCTTGAAAAAAGACTGGAGCGCAAGGTACTGCATTGTGGCGATAACGCCAGGGAAGAGATCCGCACTATCGCATGGTGTACAGGTGGCGGACAAAGTTTTATTGAGCAAGCTGCTGAATTTGGTGTTGATGCTTTTGTTACTGGTGAAGTATCCGAAAAGACCATTCATGTTGCCCGTGAAATGGGGTTACATTTTTATTCGGCAGGGCACCATGCCACTGAGCGCTATGGCATAAAAACGCTTGGTGAATGGCTGACGAATCATCATGGGTTGGATGTCACTTTTATTGATATTCCTAATCCAGCTTGATGTGTATCACAGATTTTTCAATGAAAGAGGCTATTTAATCAATAGCCTCAGTTTCTTATTTATCAGGGTATTACTTATTACGTGATAAAAAGATAATTATGACTCCACTGTAGATCAATATCGTACCTAACGTTTGGCTCCAACCAGCAAGCGCTAAGCCAGCCCCTAACAGCAAATAGTAAAACAACCCTAACAACGCGCCTGCTGTGCCTAATCTATCTGTATAGCGATTTAATGCAGATGCCAAAATATTGGGGATTGCAAGGCCATAAGCAATCACAATACCCAACATAGGGAAAATAAACAGCCAACTATTTTCAAGCAGATAAACACCAATCCCGCTTAATAAGACGAGCCATGCCGCAAGGGATATGATTTTTTTAGTTGGCCATTTCTTTGTTAAAAATTGCTTATTAGATACTGAACCCACCCCAACACCGAGAGTGAAGAGTAGCCCTGTATAACCGAAAAGCTCTGGTGATAATCCGAATTGTGCAAAGCGGAAAGGAGCCAGTTGATAGTAGCTGAATAGACAAATATTGAATAAAGCGATGAGAAACGCACTTCGCCAAATGGCAATATCTTTCAACATTATGCTGGCGGTATCAGATAGCGCAACTGTTGTTACAGTTAACGGGCGTGTTTCTGGTAAGCGAATAACAGACCCACTGATCAAAATAGCAGCCAAAATAGTCAATCCTGCGAATACGGCCTGATAACCGCCAAAATGATTCAGTACAGAGCCGCTGATCATACCAACGGCAGGACTAGCAGCCAATGCAATGCCCATAATGGAGAAAACACGTGCCAGTTCTTCTCCCTGATAACTATCGCGCATGATAGTTTGTGTCCCGATTGAGCTGGCTGCCGCTCCGAAAGCGGATAATATTCTGGCAACCAATAGCAGCCAGAAGTGCTCTGTTAATAGCGCCATAACACAAGCCAGACCATAGAGTAATAATCCGGCAATAATAGCAGGGCGTCTGCCAATAACATCACACATGCGACCCCATACGACGACACCAAAAGCAAAGGCAATAAAGTAAAGTGACAAGGTTTGCGAGGCGTGTTCTGCACTGACGGCAAAACTATTGGCAATATTGGTTAGGGCAGGGCTATAGATGGTTTCCACAATTTGGGGAAACATCATTAAAGCAATAGCGAGCCAAAGTGATGGTTTAACTTGCATGGTATTTTTTCGTCAATGATTGATGACCGGAAGGTTAGCATTCTGATGACTGTCTAATTATGATAAAAAAGACAATAAATTTATATAATCGGACATTAATTTAACGGAAGCTAACATGGCATGGTTGAGGCAAAATGATCATTTTGATCCTGACAGTTTGAATGTCCCTGTAGCAGGCATTGCAGCAGAGTTGGGACAGCACGATTCTGGTTTTCATCAACATAATATGGGGCAGCTACTGTTTACTCAGCGGGGTTGTATCAAGATCACTTTAGCTAATCAGATTTCTGTTTTACCTCCGACCAGAGTGGCATGGATCCCGCCAAAGACATTACATCGGGCGGAAATGCGAGGTTCTGTCGGGTATCGTTCTATCTATATTGATGTTTCTGAAATGGATTGGATACCTGACAGGAGTGAAGTATTGGAAGCTACACCATTGCTACAGGCAGTTTTGGAACGTATTGCAATATCGCCTTTTGATACTGACTGGAGTCAGGGAAAAGATGCACACTTATTGGCAGTGTTTTTTGATGAAATTTGTGAGGCGCGTCGAGAGCCAATTTTATTGCCTTTACCTCTGGATCGCCGTTTGGCCCGTTTGTCGTTTGAACAATTACCGCCACCACTACAGGAAATAGCTACTTATATCGGTGCCAGTGAAAAAACTATTACCCGCATATTTCAGCGTGAAACGGGAATGGGTTACCAACAATGGCGGCAACAATGGCGATTGATTAAGGCAATTGAATTATTGGCACAGGGTAAGACGATATCTTATGTGGCTCAGGAGTTAGGGTTTACCAATGACAGTACTTTTGTCACTTTCTTTCGCAAAATCATGGGAAAGCCGCCACGTGAATATATGGCAGGCTAAGGACTAAGGAGTAAAACCAGTTGCAGGAGACGAAGAGGAGAAAAAACAGATAGTTTCACCAGTAGAAAGCATCATAATCGTTGAAATAATAACGGGTATCATTACATAGCGGATACTGCACCCCACTGTCAGATGGCAAGCCAATTGTGGTGGATTGGCAGGTAAGGTGCAGTATATACACGCTTCAGAATATGAAGTGTGTCAGTCAGTTTGTCAGATTATTTTTGAATCTGACTCGTGAAGTCGCGCTTAGCATGGCCAGTGTAAAGCTGGCGAGGACGAGCGATCTTCAAGCCATCGTCATGCATTTCATTCCAGTGTGCAATCCAACCAATTGTACGGGCAATGGCAAAGATCACGGTAAACATGGAGGATGGAATCCCCATTGCTTTCAGAATAATACCGGAATAGAAATCGACATTCGGATACAGTTTTTTCTCAATAAAGTACGGATCGTTCAGGGCGATACGTTCCAGCTCCATGGCAACTTCCAACAAACTGTCATTCAGACCAAGTTCATCCAGTACTTCATGACAGGTTTCACGCATCACGGTTGCGCGTGGGTCATAGTTTTTATAGACGCGATGACCAAAGCCCATCAGGCGGAAGGAGTCATTTTTATCCTTGGCGCGGGCGACAAATTCAGGAATGTGATCGACAGTCTGGATCTCTTCCAGCATACGCAGACAAGCTTCATTTGCGCCACCATGTGCAGGCCCCCACAATGATGCAATCCCCGCAGCGATGCAGACGAATGGGTTCGCACCAGAAGAACCCGCGGTACGTACTGTTGAAGTTGAAGCATTCTGTTCATGATCCGCATGTAGAATAAAAATGCGATCCATTGCTTTTTCCAATACCGGATTGACCTTATATTCCTCACAAGGCGTTGAAAACATCATATACAGGAAGTTACCGGCATAAGAAAGATCATTACGAGGATAAACAAAAGGTTGACCAATGGAGTATTTGTAACACATTGCTGCCACAGTTGGCATTTTGGATAGCAGACGATATGCAGTAATTTCACGGTGTTGAGGATTATGAACATCCACTGCATCGTGGTAAAAGGCAGCAAGAGCGCCAGTCACGCCACAAAGTACAGCCATAGGGTGAGAATCACGACGGAAACCGTGGAACAGACGGGTAATCTGTTCGTGGATCATCGTATGACGTGTCACAGTTTTTTTGAATTTTTCATATTCTTCGGGTGTTGGTGGCTCCCCATACAGCAGAATATAACAAACTTCCAGATAGTTTGATTTCGTTGCGAGCTGATCGATGGGAAAACCACGGTGCAGCAAAATGCCTTCGTTGCCATCAATATAGGTGATTTTCGACTCGCAGGAGGCAGTGGAAGTGAAACCGGGATCGTAGGTATAGAAGCCTTTTGAGCCGAGGGTACGAACGTCAATCACTTCAGAACCTAGGGTTGGCGTTAGTACGTCTAGTTCGATAGCAGCTGAACCATTTATGGTCAACGTAGCCTTTTTATCAGCCATTTACATCTCCTTAGCGCTTATTTTTTATAACCCCTAACAACCTTCAGATAGGCGCAATTTTTCACTGTGCCGACGGCATTGTGCTACCGGAGAGAATTAAAAATCAGGCTGTATACATTTAGTGCTGAAATCTCATTTACGGACGACAATCGTTTTCAGGTTGTTAAAAAGTTTCTGGATGTCATATCTAAAGTATTTTTAACATAAAATGTTACTATTTTGTGTCATAACGATACTTTTATAAAGCTCGCGTTTTTCGTGAAGTTTACTTTTTCATCGGAAAACGACGGTGGATAATATGCACCGCCATATATGTAAGATAAATGTTTAATCTTTGTCAAACAAGATAGTGGTTTTTATGATAAATGTTTGAAGCGTGATCTTACTCACTGTTCAAGCTAAATGTTAATAATCATATTGTGTGGGAATTGTAATAACAATGTGAAGTACTTATACTGCGTTAAGGTCTCCGGATACCTGATGTAGGAGCACCCAGCGTAATCAAATCACAACGTTTGATGTACAGTAAGGATTGTTAAATTAATGATGTTGTGTCTTTGTATCCTCTTAACGCTGTCTGATTCCCACCCAGGGCCGGAGGATGGAAAATAAAAAAAAGCTGTGTGGGCAAAATTGTGAAAAAACAAAGACCTGTCAACCTCGATTTGCGGACGATAAATCAACCCGTCTCCGCGATAGCTTCGATCTTGCACCGTATCTCAGGCGTCATCACCTTTATAGCAGTCGGCATTTTGCTGTGGTTGCTCGGTATGTCACTGTCTTCGCAAGAGGGCTTCCAGCATGCATCTGAAATTATGACTGGCTTTTTCGCCAAATTTATCCTGTGGGGGATATTAACGGCATTGGGTTACCACATTTGTGGTGGGATCCGCCATGTTTTGATGGATTTTGGCTTCTTGGAAGAGAGCCTTGCTACGGGTAAAACTTCTGCCAAAGTGGCAATCGTGATCGCAGTTATTCTGTCTATTCTGGCTGGGGTATTAATATGGTAAGCAACGCATCCGCATTGGGGCGCACGGGTATTCAGGACTGGCTGTTGTTACGTGCATCTGCAATCGTTATTGTTTTATATGTTTTTTATCTCGTTGGTTTTGTAGCAACAACGTCAGACATCACCTATGAAGTCTGGAGTGGTTTTTTTTCTTCATCTCTCACTAAAGTGTTCACCATATTGGCACTGATTTCTATTCTGGTTCACGCATGGATCGGAATGTGGCAGGTGCTGACAGATTATGTGAAGCCACTGGCACTGCGTCTTGTGTTGCAACTGGTGATTATTGTTGCGCTGCTGGCTTATTTGATTTACGGAACAATTGTTGTGTGGGGTGCATAAATGAAACTGCCGGTAAGAGAGTTTGACGCTGTTGTTATTGGTGCTGGCGGTGCAGGTATGCGTGCTGCACTACAAATTTCACAAATGGGCTTGTCTTGTGCCCTGATTTCTAAGGTTTTTCCGACTCGATCCCATACAGTTTCAGCACAGGGTGGCATTACCGTTGCTCTGGGTAACTCTCATGATGATAACTGGGAATGGCATATGTATGACACGGTAAAAGGCTCCGACTATATCGGTGACCAGGATGCCATCGAATACATGTGTAAAACTGGTCCTGAAGCGATTTTGGAACTGGAACACATGGGGTTGCCATTTTCACGCTTGGATGATGGACGTATCTATCAGCGTCCATTTGGTGGGCAATCCAGAAATTTTGGCGGTGAGCAAGCTGCCCGCACAGCTGCTGCTGCTGACCGTACTGGTCACGCATTACTTCATACCCTTTATCAGCAAAACCTGAAAAACCATACGACCATTTTTTCTGAATGGTATTCTCTGGATCTGGTCAAAAACCAAGATGGTGCTATCGTTGGCTGTACAGCCATCTGTATTGAAACAGGTGAAGTTGTCTATTTCAAAGCCAAGGCAACAATTCTCGCAACAGGCGGTGCAGGCCGTATTTTCCAATCTACGACTAATGCTCACATCAATACTGGTGATGGTGTTGGTATGGCATTGCGTGCTGGTGTTCCTGTCCAGGATATGGAAATGTGGCAATTCCATCCGACAGGAATTGCGGGGGCTGGTGTATTGGTGACAGAAGGTTGCCGTGGTGAAGGTGGCTATCTGCTGAATAAAGATGGTGAACGCTTTATGGAGCGTTATGCACCCAATGCTAAAGATCTGGCTGGTCGTGATGTGGTTGCACGCTCTATGATGATCGAAATCCGTGAAGGTCGCGGTTGTGAAGGCCCATGGGGACCTCACGTGAAATTGAAGCTGGATCATTTGGGTAAAGAGGTTCTGGAATCGCGTCTGCCGGGTATTCTTGAACTGTCCCGTACTTTTGCCCATGTAGATCCTGTAAAAGAACCGATTCCGGTGATCCCAACCTGTCATTACATGATGGGGGGAATTCCAACTAAGATTACGGGTCAGGCACTGACTATTAATGAGAAAGGCGAAGATGTTATCATTCCGGGCTTATTTGCTGTGGGTGAAATCGCTTGCGTATCTGTTCATGGTGCGAACCGTTTAGGGGGTAATTCATTGCTGGATTTGGTGGTTTTTGGTCGTTCTGCTGGTTTGCACTTGAAAGAGTGCCTGATGGAACAGGGAACCAGCCGTGATGCCAGCGAGTCTGATGTTGAAGCAGCACTGCAACGTCTGAACCGTTGGAACAATACCCGTTCAGGCGAAGATCCAGTTGAAATCCGTAAAGCATTGCAGGCTTGTATGCAGCACAACTTCTCTGTATTCCGTGAAGGTGATGCGATGGCGAGAGGATTAGATGAATTGAAAGTCATCCGTGAGCGCCTGCAAAATGCCCGTTTAGATGATACATCATCAGAATTCAATACCCAGCGCATCGAATGTCTGGAATTGGATAACCTGATGGAAACCGCTTATTCGACTGCTGTAGCCGCAAATTTCCGTACAGAAAGTCGTGGAGCACATAGCCGTTTCGATTATCCAGAGCGTGATGATGCAAATTGGCTGTGCCATAGCTTGTATTTACCGCAGACTGAGAGCATGACCCGTCGTGAAGTGAACATGCAGCCAAAATTGCGTGAAGCCTTCCCGCCAAAAGTGCGTTCTTACTAATTGCGTTGTTGATGTTCCAGTTGCGGAGAAATAGATTATGAAACTTGAATTCTCAATTTATCGTTATAATCCGGATGTAGACAACGTACCCCGTATGCAGGATTACACGCTGGAAGCTGAAGAAGGGCGTGACATGATGCTGCTGGATGCACTTATCCAGTTGAAGGAACAAGATCCAACGTTGTCATTCCGCCGTTCGTGCCGTGAAGGTGTATGTGGTTCTGACGGTCTGAATATGAATGGAAAAAACGGGCTGGCTTGTATTACTCCTGTCTCAGCACTACACCGTGGTAACAAGAAGATGGTTATTCGTCCGCTGCCTGGTTTGCCAGTTATTCGTGACCTGGTTGTTGATATGGGGCAGTTTTACGCGCAATATGAAAAAATCCGTCCTTATTTGCTCAATGACGGTAAAAATCCACCTGCACGTGAACATCTGCAATCACCAGAACAGCGTGCAAAATTGGATGGTCTTTATGAATGTATCTTGTGTGCCTGCTGTTCGACGTCATGCCCGTCATTTTGGTGGAATCCGGATAAATTTATTGGGCCTGCAGGTCTTTTAGCTGCATATCGTTTTCTGATTGATAGTCGTGATACTGAAACCTCATCCCGATTGGATGGGCTGAATGATGCTTTCAGTGTCTTCCGCTGTCATGGGATCATGAACTGCGTTAATGTGTGTCCTAAAGGCCTTAACCCAACAAAAGCGATTGGGCATATTAAGTCGATGTTGTTAAGACATAGTGCTTAATTAAAATATGACTTAATTAAATATACTGACAATGTATAGATAGTGCATAAATAACACATAAACTGTGTGTAAATAATGCATATAAGGTTGCCCTCCACAATTTTGAAATAAATATCAAACCAGTGGAGGGCATAAAGAATGAAAAATGATAAATTGCCTGCTGCTAATGACGGCGCATGTTATTGGAATAAGGAACCTTTAAAAACTGCCTCTCAGTTTTTAAAGGTTCCTTGAAGGGTAGGATAACCCAAATAAAGAACATGCATTAAGCACGTCCAAATGAACCTTTTATCAACACCGCTTATTAATAAAGCGGTATTTGTTAACCACGGCGAAAACTAAAGCTTTTAAAGCTTAAGGGATCACAATGCAGAACGGTGCAATGAAGGACTGGCTGGACTCAAGCTTTCTGGCTGGTGCAAACCAGTCTTACATAGAGCAAATCTATGAAGACTATATAACCGATCCTAATTCTGTTGATGCAGGTTGGAGAGAAATTTTCCAACAATTACCGGATGCAGGACTTCACGGGGAACAACTTCACTCACAGACACGTGATTACTTCCGTCGTCTGGCAAAGGATGCCACTCGTTACCACACTTCAGTCAGCGATCCAGCAATGGATGCAAAACAAGTTAAGGTTTTGCAGCTTATCAACGCATTCCGCTTCCGCGGTCATCAACATGCGAATCTTGATCCATTGGGATTATGGAAACAGGAACCTGTATCGGATCTCGATCCTGCTTTCCATAATTTAACAAAAGCTGATTTTGAAGAAACGTTTAATGTAGGCTCATTTGCTAGCGGCAAAGAGACAATGAAATTGGCGGATTTGTATGACGCACTGAAACGCATTTACTGCGGCTCTATTGGTGCGGAATATATGCATATCACCAATACAGAAGAAAAACGCTGGATCCAGCAGCGCCTGGAATCTGTCTCTGTCAGCTCACAATTCAGCGCAGATGAAAAACGTCGCTTTCTGGCGGAGTTAACTGCGGCGGAAGGTCTGGAACGTTATCTGGGGGCTAAGTTTCCAGGAGCGAAACGTTTTTCTCTGGAGGGCGGTGATGCACTAGTTCCAATGCTGAAGGATTTGATCCGTCATGCAGGCAAGCAAGATACACGCGAAGTTGTACTTGGCATGGCTCACCGTGGTCGCCTCAATGTTCTTATTAATATCTTAGGTAAAAAACCTGCTGATCTGTTTGATGAATTTGCCGGAAAACATAAAGAACATCTCGGAACAGGTGATGTGAAGTATCATCAGGGTTTTTCCTCTGATTTCGAAACTGAAGGCGGTTTAGTACACTTAGCGTTAGCATTCAACCCATCTCACCTTGAAATTGTCAGCCCTGTAGTTATTGGGTCAGTACGTGCTCGCCGTGACCGTCTTGATGAAGGCCAGAGCAACATGGTGTTGCCGGTAACCATTCATGGTGATGCAGCGGTAACAGGGCAGGGGATTGTTCAGGAAACACTGAACATGTCTCAGGCTCGCGGCTATGAGGTTGGTGGTACTGTTCGCATTGTGGTTAACAACCAGATTGGTTTTACTACTTCTAACCCGAAAGATGCCCGTTCAACACAATATTGTACTGATGTTGTGAAAATGGTTCAGGCCCCGATTTTCCACGTAAATGCTGATGACCCGGAAGCTGTCGCTTTTGTTACCCGCCTGGCCTTGGATTTCCGTAATACCTTTAAACGTGACGTGATGATTGATTTGGTTTGTTACCGTCGTCACGGTCATAACGAAGCTGATGAGCCAAGTGCAACTCAGCCACTAATGTATCAGAAAATCAAGAAACATCCGACTCCACGTAAAATCTATGCGGACAAACTCATCGCAGAAGGTCTGCTGTCACCTAATGATGTGACTGAAATGGTCAACTTATATCGTGATGCATTGGATCATGGTGAATGTGTTGTAGATGAATGGCGTCCAATGGGGTTGCATTCGTTTACATGGGAACCTTACCTGAATCACGAATGGGATGAAGATTATCCACATAAAATGGATATGAAGCGTCTGCAAGATCTTGGCAAACGCATTAGTACCATTCCTACCGAAGTGGAAATGCACTCTCGTGTTGCGAAAATCTATGCTGACCGTGCAGAAATGGCCAACGGCAACAAGCTGTTTGACTGGGGGGGAGCGGAAACGCTGGCTTATGCAACCTTGGTTGATGAAGGTATTCCAGTTCGTCTGTCTGGTGAAGATGCTGGCCGTGGTACATTCTTCCACCGCCATGCGGTTATCCATAATCAGGCTAATGCTTCTGTTTATGTCCCTCTGGCAAATGTTCACAACAGTCAGGGGGGATTTAACGTATGGGATTCTGTCCTGTCAGAAGAAGCTGTACTGGCATTTGAATATGGTTATGCAACGACAGAGCCTCGTGCATTGACTATCTGGGAAGCCCAGTTTGGTGATTTTGCTAACGTAGCACAGGTTGTGATTGACCAGTTCATCAGTTCTGGTGAACAAAAATGGGGTCGTATGTGTGGTCTGGTCATGCTGTTGCCGCATGGCTACGAAGGACAAGGTCCTGAGCACTCATCAGCACGTCTGGAACGTTACCTGCAATTGTGTGCAGAACAGAACATGCAGGTTTGTGTGCCATCAACTCCGGCTCAAGTTTATCACATGCTGCGTCGTCAGGCACTGCGTGGTATGCGTCGTCCTCTGATAGTCATGTCACCTAAGTCGTTGCTGCGTCATCCATTGGCAGTATCCAGCCTGGATGAATTGGCTAACGGTAAATTTGAGACAGTCATTGGTGAAGTTGATGCGTTGGAGCCAAAAGGTGTGAAACGTGTTGTACTTTGCTCCGGTAAAGTTTATTACGATCTGCTGGAACAACGTCGTAAGAACGAGCAGACCGACGTCGCCATTGTGCGTATTGAACAACTGTATCCATTCCCGCGTCAGGACATGCAGACTTTACTTGAGCAGTATGCTCATGTGCATGATTTTGTCTGGTGTCAGGAAGAGCCATTGAACCAAGGGGCTTGGTATTGCAGTCAACATAATTTCCGTGAAGCGATCCCATTTGGGGCTTCTTTACGTTATGCAGGGCGTCCGGCTTCTGCTTCCCCGGCTGTGGGCTATACGTCTGTTCACCAGCAGCAACAGCAAGCTCTGGTTAATGACGCACTGAACGTTGAATAAATAAGGATAGAAAATGAGTAGCGTAGAAATTCTGGTTCCAGACCTTCCTGAATCTGTTGCGGATGCCACTGTTGCGACATGGCATAAAAAACCAGGTGATACCGTAGAGCGTGATGACATTCTGGTTGAAATCGAAACAGACAAAGTGATTTTAGAAGTACCAGCAAGTGAAGCGGGTGTTCTGGAATCTATTCTGGAAGAAGAAGGTGCCACTGTACTGTCTAAGCAATTGATTGGCCGTATTAGCCTGAGTGACAGTACGGGTATGCCGGCTGTGGTGAAAGAACAAACAGAAGCAACACCAGCACAACGCCAGACAGCGTCTTTGGAAGAAGAAAGCAATGATGCACTGAGTCCGGCAGTTCGTCGTTTGATTGCTGAGCATGATTTAAATCCTGCTGCGATTAAAGGTAGTGGTGTAGGTGGCCGTATTGTGCGTGAAGACGTAGAAAAATATATTGCTGCGAACAAAAAAGAGAGTACTAAAACCGCTGAATCTGCTCCAGCGGCTCAACCATCTCAGTTGCCTCATCGCAGTGAAAAACGCGTCCCAATGACGCGTTTACGTAAGCGCATTGCAGAACGTTTGCTCGAAGCGAAAAACAACACAGCAATGCTGACGACTTTTAATGAAGTCAATATGAAGCCAATTCAGGAATTGCGTAAGCAATACGGTGATGAATTTGAAAAACGTCACGGTGTTCGTCTGGGTTTCATGTCTTTCTATGTGAAAGCTGTTGTCGAAGCGCTGAAACGTTATCCAGAAGTTAATGCTTCTATTGATGGCACTGATGTGGTTTACCACAACTATTTTGATATCAGCATCGCAGTATCTACACCTCGTGGTCTGGTGACGCCAGTACTGCGTGATGCAGATGCATTGAGCATGGCTGATATTGAGAAAAACATCAAAGAGCTGGCTATTAAAGGCCGTGACGGCAAATTGACCGTTGAAGAACTCACCGGTGGTAATTTCACTATTACCAATGGTGGTGTTTTTGGTTCCTTGATGTCTACTCCAATCATTAACCCACCACAAAGTGCGATTCTTGGTATGCACGCTATTAAAGATCGCCCAATGGCAGTAAATGGTCAGGTTGCGATCCTTCCAATGATGTATCTGGCTCTGTCTTATGACCATCGTCTGATTGACGGGCGTGAGTCTGTAGGCTTCCTGGTGACTATCAAAGAAATGCTGGAAGATCCAACACGTTTGTTGCTGGATGTATAGCATCACCATCAGGGCGGAGGGTGTTAAATTCTGTCCAGTCTGAAATAAAACGATGTTGATGTAAAAAGTGCTGATGTAACAAATTATGCGGCCAGCCTTCGGGCTGGTCATATCCAGAGCAACAAAATAGAAGGTAATTTACCTTTCTTAGATTAAATTATGGATAGAACATCATGAATTTACACGAGTATCAGGCAAAACAACTTTTTGCACGGTATGGCTTACCAGCACCTGCTGGTTATGCCTGCACGACACCGCGCGAAGCAGAAGAAGCAGCATCCAAGATTGGTGCAGGCCCTTGGGTCGTTAAATGTCAGGTTCATGCAGGCGGTCGCGGTAAAGCCGGGGGCGTGAAAGTCGTCAATAGCAAGGAGGATATCCGTGCTTTTGCTGAACAGTGGCTGGGTAAACGACTGGTAACTTACCAGACAGATGTACAGGGGCAACCTGTCCATCAGATCCTAGTAGAAGGGGCTACCGATATTGCTAAAGAGCTGTATCTTGGTGCCGTTGTTGACCGTGGTACACGTCGTGTAGTGTTCATGGCCTCTACCGAAGGTGGTGTCGAAATAGAAAAAGTGGCGGAAGAAACGCCCGAACTGATTCATAAAGCAATCATCGATCCACTGGCTGGCCCTATGCCCTACCAAGGCCGTGAACTGGCGTTCAAGCTGGGTCTGACTGGTAAACAAGTCAACCAATTCACTAAAATTTTCCTGGGATTGGCAAACCTTTTCCTTGAACGTGACCTGGCTCTGGTCGAAATTAACCCGTTGGTTATTACAACTCAAGGTGATCTTGTCTGTCTGGATGGGAAGTTGGGTGCGGACGGTAATGCTATGTTCCGTCAGGCTGAACTGCGTGAAATGCACGACCCTTCGCAGGAAGATCCACGTGAAGCTCAGGCTGCACAATGGGAACTGAATTATGTTGCGTTGGATGGCAACATTGGTTGTATGGTAAATGGTGCTGGTTTGGCGATGGGAACGATGGACATTGTCAAGCTGCACGGTGGTGCTCCGGCTAACTTCCTTGATGTAGGCGGTGGTGCGACAAAAGAGCGTGTTACTGAAGCCTTCAAAATTATCCTGTCGGATGAAAATGTGAAAGCTGTCTTGGTAAATATCTTTGGTGGGATCGTCCGTTGTGACCTGATTGCTGACGGTATTATTGGTGCGGTGGAAGAAGTAGGTGTTCACGTACCTGTAGTCGTTCGTTTGGAAGGGAATAATGCTGAACTGGGTGCGAAGAAACTGGCTGATAGTGGATTGAATATCATTGCAGCAACCAGTTTGACAGACGCAGCTAAACAGGTAGTCGCAGCAGCGGGGAACAAATAATGTCTATTTTAATTGATAAAAACACCAAAGTGATTTGTCAGGGTTTCACTGGCAGTCAGGGTACTTTCCATTCAGAACAGGCGATCGCTTACGGTACTCAAATGGTTGGCGGCGTAACGCCAGGTAAAGGTGGTACGCAACATCTTGGTCTGCCCGTCTTTAATACCGTCCGCGAAGCAGTTGAAGCAACAGGTGCGACAGCTTCTGTGATTTACGTACCAGCACCATTCTGTAAAGACTCTATTCTGGAGGCTATTGATGCAGGTATTAAACTGATCATTACCATTACTGAAGGTATCCCAACGCTGGATATGCTGACAGTTAAGGTAAAACTGGATCAGGCTGGTGTTCGTATGATCGGCCCTAACTGTCCGGGTGTTATTACTCCGGATGAATGTAAGATCGGTATCATGCCTGGTCATATTCATAAGGCAGGTAAAGTAGGTATTGTGTCCCGTTCAGGGACTTTGACTTATGAGGCCGTGAAGCAAACAACTGACGCAGGATTAGGCCAATCCACTTGTGTTGGTATCGGCGGTGACCCAATCCCAGGTTCAAACTTTATTGATATTCTGAAACTGTTCCAGGAAGATCCACAGACTGAAGCTATCGTCATGATTGGTGAAATTGGTGGTACAGCAGAAGAAGAAGCTGCTGCGTATATCAAAGAGCATGTTACTAAACCAGTTGTAGCTTACATCGCGGGTGTAACAGCACCTAAAGGCAAGCGAATGGGACATGCAGGAGCGATTATTGCAGGTGGTAAAGGTACGGCGGATGAAAAATTCGCAGCATTGGAATCTGCGGGAGTGAAGACTGTCCGCAGCCTTGCTGACATAGGCGATGCAGTTAAGGGTTTATTGACCAGTAAATAGTCACAAAATAAGCCATTTTTATAGAAAAAGGCTGCTGCTTTAAAGCAGCCTTTTTATTTTCATTTATAAGATAAACAGTAAGTTAGTCTTTTTATATGGAGAGATATTTTCAAATTTAATTGAACTTATTTTAGAAAATTCTATTTAATCGATTAATTTAATTATAAATATTAAAAAAATATATTTTTCTCATAATGAAAATGAAAAGTTAATTTTATAATGCTTTTTACAGCAAAAAATAAATTAATCGGCATTGTGAGAAACAAATTATTAACACTAAATCAACCGTAATGAAATAATAGCTGTAATGATTAACAAGGAACAAAAAAATTGACTAAAATCAATTTATTACTGTGGAATGTGTTAGCTAATCTTGATTTAATTGTTCTAAAATAAATGGTATTACCTCATAAATTAGCGGCAATATTGGCCTATATTGAGAATTCCAACTTTAGTCATGTAAAAGCTATTTATTGTGTGCGAATATAGGCGTAATATTATTGGGGTATCTACTGAATTTTGATTTAATTAATAATTTATTGTTGTGTTTGAGGCATTTATTGCTGGTAGTTACGAGACTTTCATTTTACGAAAGTCGGGTTGCCGCAAGTCGGTGTCTTCCTGCTAGGAGCAAGGAGTCAAAATGTTTGATATTGTCGAACTGTCACGATTACAGTTTGCCTTAACTGCTATGTACCATTTCTTATTCGTACCATTAACACTCGGTATGGCGTTTTTGCTTGCGATTATGGAAACGGTATATGTTCTGTCTGGTAAACAAATCTACAAAGATATGACAAAATTCTGGGGAAAGTTATTTGGTATTAACTTTGCCTTGGGGGTTGCAACAGGTTTGACTATGGAGTTCCAGTTCGGAACAAACTGGTCATATTTCTCACATTACGTTGGTGATATTTTTGGTGCACCACTGGCCATTGAAGGTTTAATGGCTTTCTTCCTTGAATCCACATTTGTTGGTTTGTTCTTTTTCGGTTGGGATCGCCTGAGCAAGAAACAGCATCTGGTTGTAACTTGGTTGGTTGCATTAGGTTCTAACTTCTCTGCTTTATGGATTCTAATTGCGAATGGCTGGATGCAAAACCCGATTGCCTCTGATTTCAATTTTGAAACCATGCGCATGGAGATGGTGAGCTTTAGCGATCTGGTTCTGAATCCTGTTGCTCAAGTGAAATTTGTTCATACTGTAGCTGCTGGTTATGTGACAGGTGCGATTTTCGTCTTGGGGATCAGCGCTTATTACTTGCTTAAAGGGCGGGATATTCCATTTGCTAAACGTTCATTTGCCATTGCATCAAGTTTCGGTATTGCAGCAGTCCTGTCCGTCATTGTACTGGGGGATGAATCTGGATATGAAATGGGGGATGTGCAGAAAACTAAACTGGCTGCCATTGAAGCAGAGTGGGATACTCAAACTCCTCCGGCTGCATTCACGCTGATTGGTATTCCTGATCAGGATAAGATGGAAAACAAATATTCCATTCAAATTCCTTATATATTAGGTCTTATCGCTACACGTTCTACTGATACTCCGGTTGTTGGCTTGCGTGATTTGATTAGTCAGCATGAACAACGTATCCGTAACGGCCTTAAGGCATATGAATTGCTGGAAGAGCTGCGTGCAGGTAACACTGATCCGACAGTACGTAAGGCATTCAATGAAAACAAAAAAGACCTTGGTTACGGCATGCTCGTAAAACGTTACACTCCAGAGGTGGCAAACGCGACAGAAGAGCAAATTAAAGCCGCTGCGAAAGATTCTATTCCACGTGTGGCACCGCTTTATTTTGCATTTCGTATCATGGTTGCTTGTGGCTTCATCATGTTACTGGTTATCAGCTTGGCATTCTTCAGTGTTATCCGTAATCGCATTGGTCAACAAAAGTGGTTGTTACGTGCGGCGTTATTTAGTATTCCCTTACCGTGGATTGCGGTTGAAGCGGGTTGGTTTGTTGCAGAGTATGGCCGTCAGCCTTGGGCTATTGGTGAGGTATTGCCAACCGCAGTGGCAGCTTCGACACGCAGTGCTGGTGATCTCATTTTCTCAATGGCACTGATTTGTGGTCTGTATACCTTGTTCCTGATCGCCGAAATGTTTCTGATGTTCAAATTTGCTCGCCTTGGTCCAAGTAGTCTCAAGACCGGGCGTTACCATTTTGAACAGAAATTCATTTCTTCAACCAATAATTCTTCAGCGAATAATATTGAGTAAGCAGGAGTCCACTTATGCTTGATTATGACGTGTTACGATTTATATGGTGGCTGCTGATTGGTGTATTGCTAATCGGGTTTGCAGTGACCGATGGTTTTGACATGGGTGTTGGTGTCCTGCTGCGGATTATCGGCAAAAATGACACTGAACGCCGTGTCATGATTAACTCAATTGCACCTCACTGGGACGGTAACCAGGTATGGTTAATCACAGCGGGTGGTGCACTGTTTGCTGCCTGGCCAGCAGTATATGCTGCCGCTTTCTCCGGTTTCTATGTAGCGATGATTTTGGTGTTGGCTGCCTTGTTCTTCCGGCCCGTAGGGTTTGACTATCGTTCAAAACTGGAAAACAGAAAATGGCGTAACATGTGGGACTGGGGGTTGTTTGTTGGCAGTTTTGTACCTCCATTGGTCATTGGAGTTGCATTCGGTAATCTGCTGCAAGGCGTACCACTGATGATAGATGTAGATCAGAGGGTTTCCTATGAAGGATCATTCTTTGGGTTGCTGAACCCTTATGGGCTGCTGGCAGGTATCATCAGCTTGATGATGATTACGACACAAGGGGCAACTTACCTGCAAATGCGTACTACGGGTGAGTTGCATTTGCGTTCCCGTACTGCGACACACATTTGTGCATTGATAACTGCGGTAGCTTTCTTACTAGCGGGAGTGTGGCTGATTTATGGCATTGATGGTTATGTTGTGACCGGTGGCCTGGATGTGAATGGAGTATCTAATCCATTACATAAACAAGTTACTCAACAGGTTGGGGCGTGGCTGATCAATTTCAATAATCAGCCTATATTGTGGGCAATACCTGTATTGGGTGTCATTCTTCCTTTGTTGACTATGCTGGCAACTCGATTGGATAAAGGGGCCTGGGCGTTTCTATTTTCATCACTGACAGTTGCTTGCATTATTCTGACCGCAGGAATATCCATGTTCCCGTTTGTGATGCCATCAAGCCTTAATCCGAATGTCAGTTTGACTGTGTGGGATGCAACATCCAGTCAGTGGACGTTGCAAATTATGTTCGTTGTTGCGCTTATCTTCGTTCCTATTATTCTGTCATACACCATTTGGTGTTACTACAAAACCTTTGGGCGTTTGGATAAGAGCTACATTGAAAACAACAAACACTCACTGTACTAGAGGAGCATAGAACATGTGGTATTTTGCTTGGATTCTGGGAACGCTCTTAGCTTGTAGTTTTGCTGTTATTGCAGCTTTGGCACTTGAGCATAGTGAATCAGAAGAAGTAACTGAGAGTGATAAAAGATAATGTTGGTTGACAAATTTTACCAACTGATGAGTAAGGGCCTGCTAAGGGCCCTTATCCTTATTATGGCTCTGGCACTTGCTGGATGTGTATTGTGGGATCCAACACGTTTTGCTGCGGGCACAAGTTTATTAGCTGTATGGCAAGGCATTTTACTGATCTGGGCGGTATGTTCCGGGGTGATTTTTGGTATTGGATTTAATCCTAAGCATTTTATCTGGCGTCTTTTTTTTCATCCATTACCTGCATTTTTGATTCTGATTTTTGGCTTATATCATTTCTTTAAGTAAACTATTTATGATTTTATAGGACGCTGGCCTATAAATTTTTTTGATTTCTTTAATAACAAGTCATTCCAAAGCGCTATTGTCTTGAGTATAGTGACAGCGTTAATTCGCCTAATTAGGATTATATGTGAGTAATATGTTGTTCCGTTGGCCTATCCGTGTTTACTACGAAGACACAGATGCTAGTGGTATAGTCTATCACGCTCAATATTTGGCTTTTTATGAAAGAGCACGTACAGAGATGCTGCGTGATAAGGGCTTCCACCAAAAGTATATGTTGGATGAACAAGTTGGTTTTGCTGTCAGCCGCATGACCGTTGACTACCGGAAACCAGCGAGGCTGGATGACCAGTTAGTTGTGGAAAGCGAGATCACGAACATCCGTGGTGCTTCACTGACATTTATTCAACGAATTATTGATTGTAATGATGTAGTTATCAGTAACGCAGAATGCCTGATCGTCTGCGTAAATTCATCTCAAATGAAGCCTATTGCGCTTCCAAAGTCTATTGTCGCGGAGTTTAAGCAGTGACTGACATGAACATCCTGGATTTATTTCTGAAGGCAGGCTTTTTAGTGCAGCTGATCATGTTAATCCTGATTGGCTTCTCTGTAGTTTCTTGGGCAATTATTATTCAAAGAACAAGAGTTCTGAATGCTGCTACTCGGGAAACAGAAGCATTTGAAGATAAATTTTGGTCTGGGGTTGAATTATCCCGTCTTTATAAAGAAAGCCAGTCACGCCGAGATTCTTTAAGTGGCACTGAACAGATTTTCTATTCTGGTTTTAAAGAATTCGCTCGCTTACATCAGGCAAATAACCATGCACCAGAGGCTGTCATTACGGGAGCTTCTCGCGCTATGCGAATTTCAATGAATCGTGAATTAGAAACATTGGAAAATCATATCCCATTTCTGGGTACTGTCGGTTCTATTAGTCCCTATATCGGACTGTTTGGCACAGTCTGGGGGATCATGCATGCTTTTATTGCTCTGGGAGCAGTAAAACAGGCAACATTGCAAATGGTCGCTCCTGGTATTGCGGAAGCGTTGATTGCAACAGCAATTGGTTTGTTTGCTGCGATTCCGGCGGTGATGGCTTATAACCGTCTGAACCAGCGTGTCAATAAACTGGAACAAAGTTACGACAATTTTATGGAAGAATTTCTGGCGATTTTGCATCGGCAGGCTTTTGTTTCTAATTCCAATAAGTCGTAATTCATCGTAAGGGGAAAAAGCGAATGGCGCGCACTCGTAGTCGCAGACGTGAGCTAAAATCCGAGATCAATATCGTCCCCTTGCTGGACGTGTTGCTGGTTTTGCTGCTGATTTTTATGGCAACTGCCCCGATTATCACACAAAGTGTAGAAGTTGATTTACCTGATTCGGTAGATTCCAAAACCGTCTCCAGTTCTGATAATCCACCGGTTATTGTAGAAGTTTCCGGGGTAGGGCGCTACAACATGGTTGTTAATCAGGAGCGTTTAGAATTACTACCTGAACAGCAAATTATTGCTGAAGCTCAAACCTTGATGAAAGCTAACCCAAAAACAATTTTCTTGATTGGGGGTTCAAAGGAAGTTCCTTATGATGAAATCATCAAGGCACTTAATATGCTTCGTCAAGCGGGTGTGAAATCGGTTGGTTTAATGACTCAGCCTATTGGTGCCTGATGGCGGCTTTTACTTAAAGTTTCTGGATGTCGAGCGTGGGAAAGACAAACAAGCAAAACAGCGGGCTAAATCGTGCCGTTATCATTTCAATTATTTTGCACATTATCCTGTTCGGATTTTTGATTTGGGGATCTTTGAAGCAAAAAACGGAAATGGGAGGCGGTGGAAATAGTGGTACGGTGATTGATGCCGTTATGGTCGATCCGAATGCGGTAGTTCAGCAATATAATCAGCAACAGCAACAGCAAGCTAATGCAAAGCTGGCTGAGCAGCAACGGAAGAAAAAAGCTGAACAACAGGCAGCCGAATTGCGTGCTAAACAGGCAGAAGAGCAGGAACGGCTGAAAGCCGTAGAAGAAGAGCGGATAAAAGCACAACAAGCCGCGGAAGAACAGAAAAAGCTGGCTGATGCTGCGGCAGCTAAGGCCCGTGAAGAGCAAAAGATTGCCGAAGAGGCCGCTGCTAAAGCGAAAGCGGAGCAAGAAAGAATTATGAAAGAGCAGGCAGAAGCTCAGAGAAAAGCAGAAGCCCAAGCTAAGAAAGAAGCAGAAGAAACTGTGAAACGAAAAGCAGAAGCTGAAGCGAAGGCAAAAGCAGAAGCGGAAGCAAAGGTTAAAGCTGAAGCCGCAGCTAAAGCAAAAGTCAGAGCTAAGGCTGAAGCCCAAAAAGAGGCGCAGGCAGTTGATGATCTGCTTGGGGGATTAACTTCTAATGCACCTAAACAGCAAGGTGGAGCATCCGCTGTGGGTAAAGGTGGTAGTAAGAAAAGCGGTGTTTCTGAATCGGATATTAATAATTATAAAGGGCAAATTCGGGCTGCTATCCAGAATCATTTCCGTGATCCGAGTTTATACTTAGGGCGCACCTGTGACTTGAGCATAAAACTGGCATCAGATGGTATGTTGATTAGTGTTCAGGCTAATGGAGGCGACCCCGCATTATGTAGGGCAGCAATTGCCGCAGCGAATCAAACCAAAATGCCACGTCCACCAAGTAAAGAGGTTTATGAACATTTCAAGAGTTTTTCACTAGACTTTAAACCACAGTAGGGTAAATATTTGGTGGGAACGTGTTATTTATTAGGTGAAATTTCGGATAATTTACTTGTGTAAATAAAATTATTAGATTTTATTTAGGTATCTGGTTTTGTTTGTTGGCGTTTGTTAGAATCCGGCGGATTATTGCGGGCATATCGATCGCGATAAGGGAGAGATGATGAAGCAAACTTTTAAACTGACGTTTAAAGCATTATTGGGTTTTCTGATGCTATGGGCAACGTTTGCTCATGCAGAAGTTCGCATTGAAATTACAGAAGGTGTTGATTCTGCCCGTCCTATTGGTGTTGTTCCATTTAAATGGACTGGTGCAGCTAATCCGCCAGAAGAAGTTGGTTCAATTGTTGCTGCCGATTTGAGGAACAGTGGGAAATTCAATCCCATTACTCCGGATCGCATGCCACAACAGCCTGCTACAGCCTCTGAAGTAACACCTGCGGTATGGTCTGCTCTTGGAATAGATTCTGTAGTCGTAGGGCAAATTCAGCCTGCTGCTGATGGTAAATTTTTGGTTTCCTATCAGTTGGTTGATGTAGCTGGAACACCGGGTTCAGTATTAGCGCAGAATCAATTTTCAGTTGAGAAAAAATGGCTACGCTATGCTGCGCATACAGCCAGCAATGAAGTATTTGAAAAGCTGACCGGCATTAAAGGCGCATTCACCACGCGTATCGCTTATGTGGTTAAGAAGGCTGCGGCGAATAAGTATTCGTATGAACTGCGTGTTGCTGATTATGACGGTTATAATGAAACTCCGGTACGTAGTTCAGCAGAACCTTTAATGTCACCAGCATGGTCACCAGACAATTCTCAACTGGCATATGTGACATTTGAAGGCGGTCGTTCTTCTCTGGTGATCCAAACATTGGCAACAGGAACGATTCGTCATGTAGCTTCATTCCCTCGTCACAATGGAGCGCCGACATTTTCCCCTGATGGAACTAAGCTCGCTTTTGCTCTATCTAAAACAGGTAGTCTGAACTTATATGTGATGGATTTGGCCTCAGGGCAAATTCGCCAAATAACAGATGGCCGCAGTAATAATACCGAGCCAAGCTGGATGCCGGATAGCCAGACACTGGTCTATACCTCTGATCAGGGTGGTCGTCCACAATTGTATAAAATCGATATTAATGGCGGTGCTCCACAACGACTGACTTGGGAAGGTTCACAAAACCAAGACGCTGATGTGAGTCCAGATGGTACTTTTATCGTTATGGTTAGCACAGCGAGTGGCAGTCAGCACATCGCCAAACAGGATCTGGTAACGGGATCTGTCCAGGTTTTGACAGATACGTTTCTAGATGAAACGCCGAGTATCGCACCTAACGGCACTATGGTTATTTATAGCTCCACCCAAGGGTTGGGGACTGTATTGCAGCTAGTTTCGACTGACGGGCGTTTCAAAGCGCGTCTTCCGGCTACCGATGGACAGGTTAAATTTCCTGCCTGGTCGCCGTATCTGTGATGCATAATAAGTATGTATGGCAAACTATAAAAGGATCAAAGAGATGCAACTGAACAAAGTGCTAAAAGGGCTGATGTTAGCTTTACCAATCATGGCCGTAGCAGCGTGTACCACTAATAAAAATGGCAACAATGATCAGTCTGGTGTAAGCACTGTTGATAATTCTTCTAAAGCAGGTCTGTCTGCTGAAGAATTAGCACGTCAGCAGATGCAAGAGCTGCAAAACAACAATATCGTATACTTCGGTTTCGATAAATACGACATTAACAGCGAATTTGCTCAGATGCTGGATGCGCATGCTGCATTCCTGCGTAGCAATCCATCTGTTAAAGTAACTATTGAAGGCCATGCAGATGAGCGCGGTACTCCTGAGTACAATATCGCTCTGGGTGAGCGTCGTGCAAATGCAGTTAAAATGTATCTGCAAGGCAAGGGTGTTTCAGCTGACCAGCTTGCTATCGTTTCTTATGGTAAAGAAAAACCCGCTGTACTTGGTCATGACGAAGCAGCATACGCTAAAAACCGTCGCGCTGTAATCGTATACTAAGAGTAAGGCATGAACAGTAACTTCAGACGTTTTGTATTGGGTCTGTCGTTATTGGTTGGCGTAGCGGCTCCGTGGGCCGCTACTGCCCGAGCGCCAATCAGTAATGTCGGCTCAGGCTCCACAGATGAGCGCCTTTCCCAATTAGAGCGTATTTCCGACGCTCATAGTCAGTTATTAACTCAACTCCAGCAACAGCTTGCTGATTCTCAGCGTGATATTGATACACTCCGTGGCCAGATTCAGGAAAATCAATATCAATTGAATCAGATCATTGAGCGCCAGAAAGATATTTATCAGCAGTTGGATAAAATCACTAACCCTTCAGGTGCAGAAAATGATAATACAGCGACCCCAGCGGAAAAGGGGGCTGATAATCAGCCCGCAACTGCCACCAGCACAGGAAGTGAAAAGGGAGATTATGATGCCGCTGTTGCTTTAGCTATCAACACTAAGGAATACGATAAAGCTATCGTAGCATTCCAGAATTTTGCTAAAGCTTATCCCAAGTCGAAATATTTACCGAATGTCAACTATTGGTTAGGTCAGTTGAATTACAACAAAGGTAAGAAAGATGATGCGGCTTATTATTTCGCGACTGTAGTGAAAAATTATCCTAAATCACAAAAAAGCAGCGATTCTCTGTATAAAGTTGGTTTGATTATGCAGGAAAAAGGGCAAAAGGATAAGGCGAAGGCAGTTTATCAACAGGTGGTTAAGCAATACCCCGGCACTAGTGCGGCTAAAATGGCCGAAAAAAAGATTGCAGGAATGTAATAATTATCCCCAAGAGGTTATTTATCGGTCTTTTTGGGGATGATTGGTTGATTAATAGGCGCTTGAACGGGGTTTTATAAAATAAATATTGCGCCCAACAAGGAAATCAGTATTATATGCCGCCGTTGGTAAGCAATTAAGAAAGCAATGCCAGACAAGATTTAGATGGGTCGTTAGCTCAGT
>NZ_CAWMEB010000404.1:0-62565 GCF_963866145.1 Xenorhabdus sp. NBAII XenSa04 | reverse complement strand
CTTAAGATCCTGTATATGATAAAGCAGTAGTAACCTGACTATGGCGAGTTAAGGTGAAAACTACCTTTGAAATTTATGTTTCCTCCCAAATACTCTCCTCTTTCATACAAATCATGCTCCCATAAACAACAATAAGAAATTATCCGTTTTTATTGTTTTCTTTCCACCGACATACAGTGTAATTATTTATTTACATCGTATGTACTATAAATTTGACAGCCATAAATCAATCCTTTACCCTGCCTGTCTTATAACTATTTTTCCAACATATTCAGAGACGAGGATCGCGTGAGGAATCGCACTATTGGCAGTATTTTTATCGTCGCTGGGACGACGATTGGAGCTGGGATGCTGGCAATGCCATTGGCTGCGGCAGGTGTAGGTTTTGGAACAACACTCGCCATGTTAATCACTTTATGGGCATTGATGAGTTACACTGCACTTTTGCTGGTAGAAGTTTATCAACATAATCAAGCCAATACAGGCTTAGGCACCATTGCCAAACGCTATTTGGGGATCGGCGGACAGGTGTTAACAGGTTTCAGTATGCTATTTCTGATGTATGCCCTGACAACAGCCTATATCAGTGGCGCAGGTGAATTGTTGGCTGTCAGCCTTTCCGCCTGGATGGATAAAACAATTACTGTTTCTGGCGGGATCATCGTGTTTACGATAGTTGCCGGAGGTGTAGTCTGTATCAGCACGCAATCTGTTGATTTAATTAATCGCCTACTGTTTACCGCCAAAATCATTTTTCTGCTAGTCGTGCTCGGTGTGATGATGCCTCATGTTGATAAAATCAATCTAATATCCATGCCAATAGAAAAAGGGCTTGTACTGTCTGCGATTCCGGTGATTTTTACTTCCTTCGGGTTTCACGGCAGTGTGCCAAGTATTGTTTCCTATATGAAAGGAGATACAAATAAGCTACGGAAGATATTTATCATCGGTAGTGCTATCCCGTTGGGCGCTTACATCCTGTGGCAATTGGTTACTCTTGGAGCCATTTCTTCCAACACCTTTGTCGGTATTCTTGCACAACAATCTGGTTTAAACGGCTTATTGCAGGCAGTCAGAGAAGTTGTTGCCTCACCAAAAGTAGAACTTGCTGTCCACCTGTTTGCCGACCTTGCACTGGCAACATCCTTCCTTGGGGTTTCACTCGGTCTGTTTGATTACCTTGCTGATCTGCTAAAACGCCGTAACCACGCCAAAGGACGTTTGCAAACTGGTTTGATGACTTTTATTCCCCCCATGCTTTGCGCCCTGTTTTACCCTAACTTTGTTATGGCGCTGACATTCGCTGCTGTTGCTCTGTCTATTCTGGCTCTGTTACTTCCTTGCCTGTTGGTTTGGCGCAGCCGTGAAGAAAATCAGGGTGGATATCGTGTCAAGGGTGGTAACCTCGCATTGATATTAGTTTTTCTTTGTGGCCTTGCTGTAATTGTCATTCAGATTGGAATTGTCACAGGTATACTGCCAGAAGTGGGGTAAATAATTATCCGCATCTTTAATGGTGCGGATAACCCTAATTTAAAATATGTTAGAAACTCGCACCTACTCCGATGTAAAAACCGTCTGACACTTTATTATTGCGATTTCCATTTTTTCCTTTCAAATCAATAACCCGATAACCAGCATTAATGGTTATTGGTTTAAAGAGAATATAACGAATTCCGCCAGTTGCTTCAGTATAAGAATCAATGCCAGAAGTTAAACCCGATGGAGCACCATAAGCCTCACCGTATAATGACAAAGAAGGCATTACTTCCCAACTGAGGCCAACACCACCAGCCAAGGCAGCACCATCTTTCCCCACTTTTGGTGACAAGTAGAGAGCTTTACCACCAACACTTGCTGTTATCGGACCAACTGGCAAAGCAAAAGCAGCCCCCAAGCTTCCTAACTGGCCATTATGATCACTGCGAGTCCAATTTCCATTGAGGGACAATCCGGCATTTTTATCACCAATTCCCGCAGATGCGCTGGTATAGTGTTTTCCTGCTTCTATATTCATAGAAATTGCATTTGCAGTACCTGCCACAAAGAGCAAACTGGCTGCACTGACAGCAATAAAACCTTTCATATCTCTCTCTCTTCTCAATCAGTAATTATGGTCGTTGCTAATATTCGTGAGCCATTTTACTGAAATCCAATAAACACTATAGATTATGAATGTAATAAACTATTTAGATTCATCAAGATATGTAAACACTGGATCGTTTCAGTACCCATTCTTTGATCTGTTGACGTGAAGTTTTTATCCCGCCATTTTTCAAATGTTCTGGTAACAAATAACAAGCTACAGGTCGTTGGAATGTAGCAAGTTTATCGGAAAGCCAATTAACAAGTATTTTTGTAAGTTGAGGATCATGTGTTTCGATCACTGCAACAGGCCGATGCCCAAATTCAGTATCAGGCACTGGAACAACAAAACTTTGTTGAATTTGGGGATGCAGATTAATAATACGCTCAATATCTTCCGGCTGAATACCTTCACCACCACTGAAAAATTGGTTATCAAAACGTCCTAAAACACACAATTCGCCTTGTTTAAAAACACCCCGGTCACGGGTCGGAAACCAGCCTTCCTCTTTGGCTAATGGTTTTAATTTTCCATCAAACCAATAACCCATAGCGATACTGTCTGCCCGTATCTGTATTTCCTCATCCAACAAACGGATCTCTTTTCCCGGTAACGGCGTTCCTACTCCCGATAAGCCGTCTGCGCGTTTTGCACAGACTGTTGATGCCATTTCAGTCAAGCCATAACCGCACCAACAGCGGATCCCAATATGCTCAGCTTGTTGAATAAGTTCCAACGGTATCATTGCCCCGCCTAATAACACATCTTTCAAAGTCAGATCATGGTTACGAGGTTGGGAAAGCCAGCGCCACAGTTGAGTCGGTACTAATGAAGCATGCGTGCAACCCGATAAGGCTTTATCCAGAGAGTACATATCCCGCAATACCAATTCTGCGCCTTTCAATAGCCAGCGCCAAAGTATTCCCTGACCAGAGACATGAAATAGTGGCAACGACAGCAACCAACGATGATCCGGCTGGAAATCTATGCGTGAAAGGACACCCTGTGCGCTGGCAAGGTGAGCACCAATAGAATGCACGACTGCTTTGGGCAACCCGGAAGATCCTGAAGTCAGGATCATGCTAGCCGGGCGATTGATATCCCATGAAACACATTTACCTGACACTTTTTTACCTGACATAACTGTAAACTCAGTTTGCCAGTTGAGTTCCGTTGCCTGAATGGCCGATACAGGTAAGCCGGTAAAATCAGCCACAAATGCCAGATTTAGGTGAGGAAGTAATTCTGTCAACAACGATTCAGGAAGTTGAGGATTGAGTGGTAAGGCTCTTGCACCGCATTGCAGAACAGCAAGATAACATAACAAGAGATCTGCACTGTTCTTGCCTCTTAGGATCACACCATCACCTTGTGATACCCCCTGTAGCCGGAAGCAATTCGCAATAGTGTTAATTTTTGTTGCCAATTCCTGCCAGGTTATTGCGTTGTCACACAACCAAATTGCCTGTTTTTCTGGGTAACAAACCGCCCAATGATGCCATGGCCATTGATTAAACGACACTAATGAATTCATAATTCCACATCACTTCCAGTTCGTCTAATTCCATACAAGGCATATCACTGTCTGGCCAGCAACGGATAAGTTGCGATTGAATCAGATTGAGTGTATCCAGCCCTGGCAGGGTCTCTGGTGTTAGCCAATATGCTAAGCGGGCCAGTTGTGTCAGACCAAAACTGGTTTCAATACTTGAGCTTATCACAGCATCCAACCCGGCTTGATGAGCTTCGGTGATCAATTGGCGACAACGGGTAATACTACCTACTAACGTCGGTTTGATGATGATCGCGGTAACCCCTTCCTGGGCTTCTACTGTGAAACCTGCTTCACGAACACTTTCATCCCATGCAATGGCAATACCTGTCTCACGGGCAAATGCCAGTGAGTCTTCGCGGGTTTTACAAGGTTCTTCCAGAAAAGCAATACGCTGCCGATAATCAGGATTGATATACTTCGCAAATCCATCAGCTTTCGCTCGTGTCCAACTGCGATTGGCATCCAAGCGCAATTGTAGATCGGGTACGGCTTCCAGTAAGAGATTAACTACCATGCCATCCCGTACAGCTTCATAAAGCCCGACTTTCACCTTAGCCATTTTCCTCCCGGCTATTTTTCCCAGATGCAAGATCACATCATCAGGATCCCCCGTACATAATAGTGCTTTGTGATAATTGGCCTCTGCGGGAAGTTCGCCCTGTAATTCAGCAAGAGCACAACTGATACCAAATGCGACAGAAGGTAATTCACTCTGCTCTGGCTCTTTATTTTGCCCTGTTTCATTTTGGCACCAGTGTGTTAACCATTCCACCGCAGCACAGCAGGCTTGTTCAAGCGTTTCGTGACTAAATTCCGGCAATGGGGCAATTTCTCCCCAACCATGGTTACCATTTTCCTGCACATGCACTAACAAACCATCACGGGTTTTCAGACGTTGGTAACGTAAGATAACACCTGCCTCCATAGGCAGGCTGTATTGATATAAGGTTGCTTTACGCATTATGGATTACGTTTAAATTTACTGAAATCAGGGTGACGTTTTTCGTTGAACGCATTACGTCCTTCCTGCCCTTCCTCAGTCATATAGAACAACATGGTGGCATTTCCCGCTAACTCCTGCAAACCAGCCTGACCATCGCAATCCGCATTCAATGCAGCTTTCAGACAACGCAATGCTGTTGGGCTGTTTTCCAGCATTTCACGGCACCAGCGTACTGCTTCTTTTTCCAGTTCAGAATAAGGAACAACAGTATTGACCAATCCCATATCAAGCGCTTCCTGAGCATTGTATTGGCGGCACAAGAACCAGATTTCACGGGCTTTTTTCTGCCCCACAATCCGCGCCATATAAGATGCTCCCCAGCCACCATCAAATGAACCCACTTTAGGGCCTGTCTGACCAAAAATTGCATTGTCTGCTGCAATGGTCAGATCACACATCAGATGTAATACATGCCCTCCACCGATAGCATATCCGGCAACCATAGCAACAACGGGTTTTGGACAGGTACGGATTTGGCGTTGAAAATCTAATACGTTCAGATGATGTGTTCCGCCTTCATCTCTGTAACCACCATAATCGCCACGGATCTTCTGATCACCTCCCGCACAGAATGCTTTTTCTCCCATTCCTGTCAGGATAATTGTGCCAATGCTATCGTCATAACGGGCATCAGACAGTGCCTGAATCATCTCTTTAACGGTCAGAGGACGGAAAGCATTACGCACTTGCGGACGATTAATCGTGATTTTGGCGATACCGTCTGGAGATTTATGATAAAGAATATCTTCAAACCCGCTGGAACAATCTTGCCATTCAATCGGGAAATATAATTTTTCTTCGCTTGGATAGAGCATTATTGAACTTCCTTAACCAAAAAGTGATAAAAAATGGTTCACTGCGGCAGAAAAACCCGCAGGATTGCTGCTGTGAGCATTATGTCCAGCCTGGGGAATTATTTTTGATGGCAGTGCATACCGCTTCACAATTTCTTTAAATTTCTGATCGTGTTCACCACATAAATAAGCAAAAGGCACTGCTATTTTTTGTAATGCAGGCACTAACCAAGGCTGGTGCCCAAGTGAGGTACGTTCTAACATGTCAGCAATACTACAGCCTTTGTTTCGGCTACGAAGATGAATAAAACGGAGGCGCTGTTCCGGTGACAAATCTGCAAATACAGGTTGTTGATACCAGTCAGTCAAAACTGCCGACATGGATTCTTCACGAAAACGTTGTGCCCAATGCCTGTCATGCAACAATCTGGCCTCGCGCTCCTGCTGGGAAAACAGCCCCGGATTTCCCCCTTCTACCACTATTCCCCTTAATCCTTTTTGGTGACTGTGAGTCGTATTGTTTTGAGTTGCCTGGTTTTGGACTGCCTGGTTTTGAACTGCCTGGTTTTGAACTGCATAGTACATAGCAAGCCGTCCACCAAGTGAATAGCCGATTAACCAGTAATCGTGGATCTGATATGCAAGCAAAGTTTCGTTCAATAGCTTGCTCATCTCTGCAAAATCCCCCACAGCCGTAATATCGGCAGAGTCACCGTGACCGGGTAAATCAATCAATAAAGAAGCATATTGGTTACAGGCGGTTACGATGGGCAACCATTCATTGCCACGTCCCAACAGACCATGTAACCAAACCAGCCATGTGTTCTTCCTATCTACATTCACTGTCTCTGCATTGACTATCTGACCGGCCAATTTCATAGTTCAGTCACCTGTTTCAGCAACTCTTGCAGACATATCGCACCTTCGTTATCTGTCACGATTAATTCAATGATTGTTGCTGTTTTTTGCTGCCATGCCTGTTCAAACGACTGTTTCAATTCAGACCAGTTTTGTGGCGCACTATAATTCAAACCAAACATGGCGGCAGCGTGATTAAAATTGATATTTTGCGGCATACAGTAAAAACGCTGGCGTGTTTCCTGTGGTGTAGGCAGTAATGAAAAAATTTGGCCGCCATTATTATTTACGATAAACAACACTATAGGTGAAACGCTTTCCCGCAATAAAGCTAAGCTATTCAAATCATAAAGCGCAGAAATATCGCCAATAATCGCTAAAGTCGGCTTACTGGTCGCCCGTTGCACACCGACAGAAGTCGCTATTAACCCATCAATTCCACTTGCACCACGATTGCTGTAAACCGGATAACCCGCAGGGAGTTGTCCTAACGCATCAATCAAACGGACAATCAAACTATTGCCGACAAATAACTGCCCTTGCTGCGGTAATAATTGATGTAGCTGATGAGCAACCGCTGCCTCACTGAATTTTCCGGCCAATTGTGCGCTAACACAGCCGAATGCTTTTTCAGACCAAATCCCCAGTTCACTCGCCCAAGAAACCTTCGTCTCAAAAACCTTCGTCTCAAAAACATCAGGCATCTCTGTTTGAGCGGGGTGATACCGTAACCAATCAGCCACATGACAGGTAAACTTACGTCCCTGATGATTAGCGGGATCAAGCCTTCCCATAATAGGGTCAATAATCCAATACTCTTCTGGCTGACATTTGGCCTGCCACTGCAATAATCTTTTTCCGGTCAGACTGGAGCCAAACTGAATAACCAACTGCCCTTTTGCCAGGATTTCCTGCGTACAGGGATGGTTCAGCCACAAATCAGCGCAAGGCAAAGGTTGACCTGTTTGGGACAACACATCTCCAATCAATGGCCAGCCCATTTCTTTCGCCCACTGTGCAACAAGTTTCCCTTCTTCGGCTCCTATTCTTCCTGCCAGTACGACACCGCGTTTCTTCCGCCAATAATCCCAATCCGCTACTTTGGCAATAATGTGCGTTACTGATTGCTTAAGCCACGGCTGGTGGCCTTGCCACCAATTACCTAGCGTTTGCAGCCATGCCTGATATTTTTCATCGTCACCATATAACGGCTCAGCATAAGGGCAATTGATATGCAGCCCTCCTTGCTTCAGATTTGACATCGCATTATCAACGACAGAAACCAACCAACTGGCTGAAATATCGATGGTCGGTCGTGGCAGAGAAAGTGTTTGAGCCGGATGTGAGGCAAAAATATTACTCTGGCGAATAGCCTGATTCGCACCACAATCGATTAATTCCGGTGGTCTGTCCGCAGTGAGAAAAACCAACCGTTCACCGGTTAATCCGGCCTCAATCAGGGAAGGATACAGGTTAGCCACTGCGGTTCCTGACGTCACAATAACAGCAACGGGTTCCTGACTCGCTTTTGCCAATCCTAGCGCCAGATGACCTAGCCCTCTTTCATCAAAGTGGGTATGACATACCAGTTTACCGTTCTCTGCGGCAGCTTTTTTTACAACGGAAAGTGTCAATGGTGTGGAACGAGAACCAGGAGCAATACAGACATGACGCAGACCATGACGAGTCAGTGCTTCCAGTAAAAGTTCCGCCCAACGACGGTTCAGTGCGCTGTTTGACATAGAGTGTTCGAAAACTTCTTTCAAAAATAAGATGAATTATATAAGACATTCTTCACGCTTATTCTCTTAAAAACGCCTTCTTTGTTATAGCTCAAAGAAATGCCATGTAATTGACGTTATTTCCATGAACTTATTCATTTGCTGAGTTACCTAGCAATGAACGTAGTCCTGCGGCTTTATTCTCAATTTCTATCCATTCCTGCTCAGGATCAGAGCCAGAAACAATGCCTGCTCCCGCACATAATGACAATAAATCACCCTTTATATAGGCGCATCACAACGAAACAGCAAATTCATTCTGCGCCAAACATAAATACCCCACAGATCCGGCATACCAGCCACGGTGAAATTGCCGTCGTTCCTGCTAATGTTTCAGTAAATATCTGTAACTGATAGCGGTAATAAAGTCGTTCTGGGGTCGAAGCAAGAAAAGCAGAACGACTGAATACCAACTTCGCTAACATTTTTGGCATTAAGGATTTCGCATATATCAGCGATAACATTGGCAATCTGATCCACAAACTTCCCCACTAATAACTTAATAAAACGCAAAATTATACGAGTCACCAGGAATTATTAAAGTACTTATTATTTATCTGATTGTTTATGCGGTTGGTTTTGATCTGAATATCTAACGATAACTTCACCATTTTTACTGACTTATTGCCTATTTTTATTACTCAAATCAATAATTGCAAATTTTCTTTAAATAAATCAGTGATATATTAAGAATCACATTATTGACACCGATAGAATCCTATTTCTAAAAATAAACAACACAAGGCTAACATGCCAAACTTAGTTATCAGAAAATGACTAATTTAATGTTTATGAATTTAATCACACTAAAAACCAAAAATATAATTCTCACTTGCAAAAAGATAATAAAATCATTCTCAAAACCCAAAAGTAAGTTTGAAAAAACAAATCACCTACTGATAATAATCACCAAAAATATCAGCAATGAAAAATATTCACATTCATAATTAACATTTTTTATTGTGGTTAATTTCATTCATAAATATTAAATTAAAAATACTATAAGAAAATTCTCAAAAACAATTAAAAACAACAGGTTAAATATAATGCCTTTATTTTATATAAAAAAATAACAACAAGGTATTACTTATTAACCCATAATAAAATCAAGAAACAATATTGCCTTGATGTTATGTCTATTGTTTTTCAAAAAATACCCATTGATATAAAGCCACACAATACGTATTATTTTGCCTCTTCCAAAATGAAGAAACAAAATGCTTGTCTTAATCAAAATTCAATTTTATTTCGTCTGATTCTGCTGTTTTTTTAAATAAATAAGCAGTATAAAAAGGGGACGCCGTGTTATATCTTTATTTTAGGCCGATAGGCTTTCTTAGATATCGGTATAGTCTGTTATCGTTATTTATATCACTAAGTTGTCTAATAACAACAGAGGCCGCGACAGCGGGTTATGATGCATTAATTCAACGAGCCAGAAGTGGCAATACCATCCCCATACTTGAATATATTCGTCAAGAAGAAAAACGGCGGAAACTCTCTCCTTCTCAGGTAGCTGATTGGTTACAGGTCACAAGCTGGGCGGGTCATGACAATGAAGTGATTAATCTTTGGCAACGCTATCATGCTATGGAATTACCCGCCAGAGGGATCGCCGCTGCCGCACGCGCTTATCGCAATCAGCGCCAGTGGAATCAAGCCATTCAATTATGGCACCTGGCTTCAATTCTTGAAAAACACAACCACGCTATAAAAGCGGGTTTGATTATGACGTTGGCAGATGCCAGGCGAGACAGTGAAGCCCGTCGCCTGGCAAAAAACTTACTGTCCCATCAAACCAGTGCTGCTAATTACCGTTTAATAGCCTATGTGGATCAAGCCGCCGGGCGCTCATGGGATGCCATGCAGATGCTCACTATCGCCCACGAACGTTTCCCCAAAGATAAGGCTACAACCCACGATTATCTGTTCAGTCTGAAAAACAACCGGGTGAATGGTCCGGCCTGGTTACTGGAACAAAAACACACCACACAATTACAGTTATCCCCCGGCCAACAACGCAAACTGGAAGCTGACGCTGCGGCAGAGTTAGTTCGCCTTGCAATGATCCCCAACCGTAGTGAAAAAGAACGATTTGATATCGCTGATAGAGCACTTGCCCGCTATGAACATATGCTCAA
Source organism: Xenorhabdus sp. NBAII XenSa04 (assembly GCF_963866145.1). Lineage (NCBI taxonomy): Bacteria > Pseudomonadati > Pseudomonadota > Gammaproteobacteria > Enterobacterales > Morganellaceae > Xenorhabdus > Xenorhabdus sp. NBAII XenSa04. Next base: position 52,347 of record NZ_CAWMEB010000404.1, on the reverse strand, counting down.
TCAATGGCGGAAACAACCAGATGCCCAACAAGACTATCGACGTGCTCGTATTGATCGCCTCGGCGCACTGCTTGCCCGTTTCCGGACTCAGGAATTCATTGAAGAGTATTTACGCCTGCAACAACCTTCCCAGACAGAAAAAAACGTCGTTATACCGGATTACGCGCATAAATGGGCTGCGTCTGCCTATCTGAACCTCCGCCAGCCAGATAAAGCAAGGGATATCCTGCGTCCACTGAATTATCCAAATGGAAAATATCCAGATAAAAAAACACCAGTGCACCATATCACACAGGAAGATGATAGCGTTCTTTTTTATGCCAATGTGGAGAGTGAACACCTTAATGAAGCTCAACAACTGGCAACTAATATCAAGCAACGTAATGCTTATATGACGAATGTTTACGGTTCTCCAATCCGGGTGCCTAACGACAACTGGTTGCAAGGGCAACAGTTTTTGGCTGAATCAGCCCAACTGCATGAATATCTTCCCGAAGCAGAAAGACGTTTTACCCATTTGGCTCGTACCGCTCCTGGTAATCAGAAATTACGTATTGATCTGGCAGCCGTCTGGCTGGATCGTGGCTGGCCACGTCAGGCAGAAAGGGAACTGAAACAAATCGAGGGACTTGATCACCGTAATTTGTCATTGGAAATTCAGCAAGGCTATACCGCTTTAGCATTACAAGAATGGCGACAAGTCGATCTGCTGTCTGATGATGTCATCACCCGCGCCCCTGAAAATATGCTGGCCAAACGTTTTAATCGTCTGCGTAATGTTCATCACATGTCAGAACTGCGTGTCAGAGTTAATCAGGGTATTGATTCAGACAGCCCCACGAGTGGTAAAAGTAGTTCAGACATTGATCTTGTCATTTATAGCCCTCCTATTCATGATAATTGGCGCTTGTTTGCTGGCGGTGCTTATAACCGCAGCCAATTCAGTGAAGGCCGTGGCTTAAACCGTGATTTACGTGGTGGTATAGAATGGCGGGCACGGGATATTTGGCTGGAAGGCGAAGTTTCTGGCCGTCATTATCGTCATGGCAATAAAGTCGGTCTGCGTTTTGCCGGATGGTATGATTTAAATGACCAATGGCGTTTGGGAGGTTCAGCGGAACGTCTGGCTCGTAATACTCCTTTACGGGCATTAACCAATAATATCTACGCCAATGGCGGGCAACTTTATACCCGTTGGAGACACAGTGAGCGCAGCCAGTGGACAGCTCGTTTTGCTCCTTCATTTTTTTCTGATGGCAATAATCGCTTTGCATATGCTATTGACGGTATGCAACGCATCTACACAGCACCTTACCTGAAACTCGATGCCACACTGGAAATCAGTACGACACATAACAGCAAACAAAATACCCCTTATTTCAATCCAAAAAATGATTTTACCTTCCTGCCAGTATTGGAAGCCGACCACATCATGTATCGGCATTACCAAACCGTTTGGAGTCAGCAGCTCGCGGCTGGTATCGGTGAATACTGGCAGAACGGGTATGGCGGGGGGCTGATAACGACCGTGAGTTATGGGCAACGTATTAAGTGGAATGATGTTGTGGATGCAGGCGTGAGGATCACGCTGGATAAACGCCCTTATGACGGTAAACGTGAAAAAAACCTGCAAGCTGCTTTTGATTTGATCTATCGGTTCTAAAGGATTTTTTATGACTTTCAACGTAATTCGCTATTGGTTAATGATTTCAGCTTTGCTGGTTAGCCTGTTTATTTCGCAACTCAGCATCATGGCCTATGCTGAAAAACCAGAATTCGTTCCACCAGCAGAGCGCCCTTTGTCCATGAATGAGCGCCCCTGGCCTCACAATGGTTTCGTCGTACTGGCTTACCATGATGTTGAAGATGACGGAGCTGATCAACGATTTATGTCAGTTCGTACCAGTGCGCTGAACGAACAATTTGCCTGGCTGCGCGCAAATGGCTATCAACCTATTACCGTTGATCAGATCCTCGTTGCCAATCAGGGAGGAACCCCATTACCCCCAAAAGCTGTGCTACTCACTTTTGATGATGGCTACAGCAGTTTTTATCACCGAGTTTTTCCCTTGCTAAAAGCCTATAACTGGCCTGCAATTCTGGCACCAGTCGGCATTTGGGTTGATGTTCCCGCAGGAAAGCCGGTGAATTTTGGTGGCTTGAAGGTATCACGGGAACGCTTTACGACCTGGGAACAAATTGCGGAAATGTCCCGTTCTGGTTTGGTGGAGATTGCTTCTCATACCTATCAGCACCACTATGGTGCTATTGGTAATCCACAAGGCAATACCGAACCTGCCGCCGCTATCCGGATCTATGATCCCAAAACAGGTAAATATGAAAGCGATCAGAAATTCCGCCAACGCATGGAACAGGATGTCGCCACAATCACCCAGAGAATCGTTTCTGCTACAGGCAAAAAACCACGCGTCTGGGTCTGGCCTTACGGCATTGATAGCGGCGTTACTCTGGATATTGCCAAACGTCATGGTTATCAAATGGCACTGACACTCGACAATGGACTGGCCAAGGCAGAAAACTTAAATAACATTCCGCGAATATTGCTCACTAATAACCCAACGTTAAAAGAGTTCGCTGAACAGGTTATTCAGGTTCAGAATAAACGCATCCTACGTGTTGCCCATATTGATCTGGATTATGTGTATGATCCTGACCCTATTCAACAAGCACGCAATCTCGATCAGCTAGTACAACGTGTTGCTGATCTTCGTGTTAATACTGTCTTCCTGCAAGCATTTGCCGATCCTAAAGGCGATGGCAATATCTATGAGCTTTATTTCCCTAACCGTTGGTTACCGATGCGGGCAGATTTATTTAACCGGGTTTCCTGGCAACTGCATAGTCGGTTGAATATTGATGTTTATGCGTGGATGCCAGTTCTGGCATTTGAATTAGAACCTTCACTGCCTCGCGTAACGAACTATAACGAAGATAATGGCAAGTTATCCGTGAGTAAAACACAATATCGTCGTTTATCTCCTTATAACCCGGAAAACCGCCGGAGGATTAAAGAGATTTACCAAGACTTAGCTGCTCATTCCATATTTCAGGGTGTGCTGTATCACGATGATGCTGTCATGTCAGACTTTGAAGATGCCAGTCCGGATGCAATTAACGTTTATCAACAAGCTGGTTTTCCAGCATCTGTTGCCGAAATTCGTCAGGCTCCGGAACAGTTTGCCCGTTGGAGCCGTTTCAAGAGCCGATATCTGACTGAGTTCACCCAAGAATTGACTCAAACCGTTAAATCAGTCCGTGGTTATCAAGTAAAAACGGCCCGTAATATTTTCGCCCTGCCTATTCTGGAGCCAGATAGTGAAGAGTGGCTTGCTCAAAATCTGGACGATTTTCTTACCCATTATGATTGGGTTGCACCAATGGCAATGCCATTAATGGAAAAAATATCGCTATCAGAAAGTAATCAGTGGCTATCCCGTTTAGTGAAAGCTGTTGCCCAACGCCCGGAAGCACTGGATAAAACAGTTTTTGAGCTTCAGGCTGTTGACTGGCGAAAACCATTAAATAAAAGAGCGATACCAGGCGAACAAATGGCTGAATGGATGCGTCAATTACAACTGAATGGCGCACAAAATTTTGGTTACTACCCTGATGACTTTCTTAATAACCAACCAGAAATGAACAAAATCCGTCCTGTTCTTTCTCCAGAATGGTATCCACTAAATGATTGATCGTATTCTTGCTTTTATTGTGCTCTGCATTGTATTGAGCATTCCGGTCGGTATCGCCATCACCTTTACAGGTGAGGTTATGCTGCATTTTGTGTTTTTCTGGCCATTATTCATGTCTGCTATCTGGATCTCAGGAGGCATTTATTTCTGGTTCTATCGTGAAAGACACTGGAAAAAAAACGACGTCCCTCCCCACTTGGAAGGGGAACCCCTGATATCTATTTTGATCCCTTGCTATAACGAAGGGCCAAATGTGCGCGAAACATTACGGGCAGCACTAAACCAGCGTTATCCTCACATTGAAGTGATCGCAATCAATGATGGTTCAACTGACAGTACTGCCCATGAACTCAATGAGATGGCTAAACAGCATAGCGCCTTGAAAGTAATACACTTAGAACAAAATCAGGGGAAAGCTACAGCGCTTCAGGCAGGAGCTGCCGCTGCCAGCAGTGATTATCTGGTCTGTATTGACGGCGATGCTCTGCTAGATCGCGACGCAGCAGTATGGATGGTAAAACCCATGATCGATCACCCTCGTGTTGGTGCGGTCACAGGCAACCCTCGTGTCCGTACCCGTTCTACCTTGATTGGCCGGATTCAAGTAGGTGAGTTTTCTTCTATCATAGGCTTAATCAAGCGTACCCAACGGGTTTATGGTCAGGTATTTACCGTTTCTGGCGTTGTTGCCGCCTTTAACCGCCGTGCTCTTGCTGATGTCGGCTATTGGAGCAATGATATGATTACCGAAGATATTGACGTCAGTTGGCAGCTACAATTACACCACTGGTCTATCTTCTTCGAGCCTCGCGCTGTCTGTTGGATTCTGATGCCCGAAACTCTCCGGGGGTTATGGAAACAGAGGCTACGCTGGGCACAGGGCGGAGCTGAAGTATTTCTCAAAAACCTGCGTAAACTCTGGTCATGGGAATATCGCCGTATGTGGGTATTATTTACGGAATTCTGCTGTTCCGTCATTTGGTCATTTACCTTTGCCCTCTCAATTATTTTGTTTTTCCTCGGCATGTTTGTCACATTACCCGAAAATATCCGCGTCTATACACTCTTCCCGCCTGGATATACAGGGTTGGTATTAGCCGTAACTTGCCTGATCCAATTTATTGTCAGTCTGGTCATTGAACGACGTTATGAAAAACACGTTGCATCATCACTTTTCTGGGTGATTTGGTATCCAATGGTGTACTGGATGCTGAATCTGTTCACTACACTTGTATCTTTCCCCAAAGTCATGCTTAAAGTACGCCGGAAACGTGCCCGTTGGGAAAGCCCTGATCGTGGAATAGAGAGAATAGAATAATGAAAGATCCGTTGATATTTACAGAACAAAGATTATTACCTCGTCTTATTGATATTATACTCACCATTATAGCGTGGGCTGGATTTACCTATTTATTCATAGTGGGGCTATTTAATTCGCCCCATCATGGCCCAAAACCTGTTACGTCTGTATTTACCTCAGAAGTAAGTTCAATTGTACTTTATATTATCATCGCCATATTTAATTCACTCCTGTTGATCGGGTGGGCGAGATACAATCAAATCCGCTTTCGTATAGAACGTCGCCGCCATCGACCTGTATTAAATAATGAAGAATTGGCAAAGAGTTTTTCTTTAGAACCGCAATTAATGAACAGACTAAATCAAGGCAAAGTTTCCAGTATCACTTATAATACCCATGGACATATAATAGGAATAACTGAAAAATCAAATCAATTAGTCAGCAAATAATTAGCAAGGAAATTAAAACTTCCTATCGCTTAAACATTTTGCAACCTATCTCAGCCAAATGCTACTTGTGTCTGATAATTATAACACTTGCAAAAACACTATGATGAGATAGGTTCTAATTGAGGGTATATTCCATCAATAATTTTGTTATCTGGATTAAATGAAAAGCAAATACTGGAACTTGTTATGTGCTTGACTGAATGGACTCATTGTATTGTTAGACGTTACGTTTCCAAAGTATTTCTACGGGTACTAACGATTTTTTGCTTAACCATTGTGATGTGTAATTCAATAGTAACAGCCATGCCTGATGCTAAAGAAAAAATAAAACTCAATGAAAACGTTGTACGTGTCGTTTCTGGTATTATCAGTTATACACACTGGCCCGTCACACGTTCAACGCTACATTTGTGTCTGGTCGCACCATCTAATTACATTGATGTCTTAGCCAACATCAATATGCCCACTGATGATACAAAATTACAAGTAGAAATTCTGAACTTCAACGCAGAAAAATTATTAGAGAAATGTGATATTGTTTATTACGGTCAAATTGACCCTATACTTCAACATCAAGTGATTAGTCAAAAAAATAGCAAACCACTTCTCACAATTGCTGAACAAAACCAACATTGTGAAATCGGTAGTGCATTTTGTCTTAATATTGACAGTACACAAACGACGTTTAACCTTAATCTCGATATTTTGACACGCAGTGGTGTACGCGTAGATCCAAATGTCCTGCAATTGGCTCGCAAGGCGGAATAACTGTATGAAAAAGCGTTATTCACTAATGCCATCACGCCCGACCTTACGTCAAGCTGTTCATCGTATTCATTTGATCATTACTTTTGTTACATTATCCGTTGTCGGCCTGTTTCTTTCATTACTGGCGCTAGTTGCCATGCAGAAATATGCTGAAAATAACTTAAAGCAGACCTCATCAACAATAGCTCATACCGTTCAGGCTGCGGTTGTATTTAATGATAAAACAGCCGCGAACGAAATATTGGAGATGATTGCGGCTCATAATAATTTTACAGAAGCGAAAATTTTCGATGCCAAAAATCAAATTTTGGCGAGCTGGCAAGCCAATAAAACAACGCGAACCGGTAATTTCAAGAAACTGCTTGAATATTGGATTTTCCCTGAGCCGATCACTTTTCCCATATATCACCATCAACAACAGGTGGGTTCGGTTTGGTTAATCGGCAATAGTGAACACATCATCAAATTTATCTATCAAGCCTTATTGGTACTATTTGCTTGTTTACTGATTAGCGCCATACTTTCACTCTATCTCTCCCTGCGTATGCACGATGGTATTGTCAGGACATTACAAAACATTGCTGGTGTTGCCCATGATGTCCGGCAACGACGTGCTTTTTCACAACGTGTTCCTTCCGCCAAAATTGCAGAACTTCATGAATTAAGTCAGGTTTTTAACCATCTGCTTGAAGAATTGGAAGAATGGCAACACCATTTACAAACTGAAAAAGCAGCATTGGCATGGCAGGCTCAACATGATTCCCTTACAGGGTTACCCAATAGAGCCACTTTTGAACGCGTATTATCGACTGTGATGAATGATAAATTCATGCGTGAAAGCGCAGTGATCTTATTTATTGATGGCAACCGATTAAAATATGTTAATGACGTCTATGGACATGCAGCAGGTGATCACGTCCTGATCACAATAGCTGATACCTTAAAAATGAAAGTACGAAAAACGGATACTGTCGCTCGTCTTGGTGGTGATGAGTTCGCTATTTTATTACCTTCAGCCAATTTGGAAGATGCAGAAAGAATCGCAAAAAATATTATCCACGCCATGGACACTCCAATTCAGCTCCCCAGTGGCCAACACCTGCGTATCACACTCAGTATTGGTATCGCCCTGTCAAATGGTGATTTGACAGCAGAACAACTACTCTCTGAAGCAGATGCTGCCATGTATCACATCAAACAACGAGGTGGTGGCTGGTATTCCGTTGATACAACAAAAATAAACTATTTATCCAGGAATTCATCATGATAAAAAACCGTGTTTTTATATTTGTGATTGCATTTATTACTCCTCTTCTCCTTAATGCCTGCCAGAATAAAGGAAACCTAACGGCAGAACAGATCACAATCCTTAAACAGCAGGGATTTCATCAAACTGACGAAGGATGGCTGTTTGGCATGTCAGAAAAAGTGCTCTTCGGTAATAATCAATATCATTTACGTCCTGAAGGTGAAGCAAAGCTGATAGAACTGGCGGCGGCTTTATCTAAAGTCGGTATTCATCACGCACGCCTGGATGGTCATACAGACAATTATGGTGAATTGAGCTATAACAACCAGCTCTCACTAAAGCGGGCTAACACTGTTGCGGATGCCCTGACACGTGGAGGAATGCAAAGATCCAACCTGAAAACCCGTGGTTTGGGGCCAAGCCAACCTATTACAGATAACCGCAGCTCAAAAAGCCGGGCAGAAAACCGCCGTGTAGCGATTGTGATTACTGCTCAGTAAATCACTTATATACCTTATGGATTACAAGATGCAACCAACAAAGCGGCGACTTGGAAGACAATGAGTATAAATAAAGTAAGGAATAATCTGATAAAAGATTGGCATTAATCAATAAAATAATTTAATTATTTCGCCAAGGATGGCAATAATAACCCATCAATTACGCAATCTATTAGCCGATCCTCGCCATACAGCTATATATATTTCCTGTATTCAATATCTTCCTGTAAGATAGCCGACGTTGTTTTTTCAAACAGAAAACTATTTTTTATAAACAACAAGCTCACAGAATTTTACAAAATTAGACGGTAAGTCTACTGTTGGGTAATGGGCTTTATCAAAAAGGAGAAATGATGGGGCTGAATTTTAAATCATACCGAACATTGTATCGGGTATTTGTGGTATTATTCATCGTCATCACATTAAGTGTTGGCAATATATTATGGAAAGTATTTTCCAATTATCAGAATAATATCAAGCCTGATATGGAGCTGGAGGGCGTTTTGCTTTCATTGGCAATATTCATGCTCTTATCCACCATCTTTTTATATCAATACACTAAAACTGTTATTATTCCGACATATCAATTAAAAAAATCCATTAAAAATAAACAATTTATCCCTTATATACAACCTATTATTTGTAGCCAAAGTGACACCATCATCGGATGTGAGATCCTTGTACGCTGGCAACATCCTGCACAGGGGCTATTGACACCAAAAGATTTTATCGTGCAAATTGAGAAATCAGATTTGATTGTTCCTCTAACACGTAATTTAATCACGCAAGTACGGAATTTCTTTGTTCCGCTTACCCATCAGCTACCTAAAAACTTTCATTTTAGTTTCAATATCAGTGCAAAACATTATAAAGAAGCCAGCTTATTAGATGATTGTCGTGATTTTCTACGAGCATTCCCTGAGAATTCTGTCCGGTTGATATTAGAAATTACAGAAAGAGAATTACTGGAGCCGGATGAGTACTCGATTAAACTATTTAATAAATTAGATGAATTAGGTGTATTAATCGCTTTAGATGATTTCGGCACAGGTTATTCAAACCACACATATTTACAAAAATTGAATGTTAATATGGTGAAGATAGGTCATAACTTCATCAGCAAAATGAATACGGATATGATTTCGAAGCATATTGTTGAAAATATCATTGACTTAGCATTGCGACTGAATTTAGAAATTGTGGCAGAAGGCATTGAAAACCAAAAACAGGTGGATCAACTAAGAGACCATTCCATAAACTATTTGCAGGGGTATTATTTTGATTGTCCCGTGTCATTGGAAGAATTTGTTAATAAATGGTTGAAGTAAATAATACAGCTATTCTTAATTTTAGGATTATAGAAAATAATTTTAAAAGATATCTGCATCCAGATTAAAGTACTTATTTCAATACCTTCTTAAAAATTATTACCATAGTAGCAATTAATGATATATATCAGGCCATAATGCCACTTAAGCTTAGGGCGCACACCACCGGAGCCACTGGCATTCATTAAATACTCAATAAAATCAGAATTTGTTCCTTCAAATTCTTTAACGGCTTCTTGGCCGAGTGTAATAAGATCGATGTCTCTATCATCAGTATTGGCAAATGACATCACGGATTCATAATTTCCTGATGGTGTTATATGGCACACCAGAACGCTTCAACGGTGGTTTTTTGTTGTTTACGCTGTCGCTCGCTTAATCACCCCGATTTTCCCAATCATCTATTTTTTCCAATAATTCAAATCTGCCTTCTTGTGAAAATACTATATTACTTAATAATATTAATTCGCCGCCAATGGCAGGTTGTAATATTCGATCGGTCTTATCCATAGTATATTTTTTATAGTTCTCCATTCGTCCAGCCTCTATTTCATATTACCAGGTGAGTCTAAAACTCTATTTTAGCAGCATGGACAAGGGTATTTTTGATTCAAAGTTAGAAAATTAACGAACAATCATCCCCAATAAAATCCCTACTACGCTAAAATCCGCATCACTGAATGTGGTATTAGCAATACCGATACTTCCCAGAACAGGCAACAAGAATACAGGCAGAAATGTAATCAATAACCCTTGAGCAAACGCTCCAAGGATCGCCCCTCGCCTTCCTCCCATTGCATTGCCGAAAACACCCGCGGTTGCACCAACAAAGAAATGAGGGACAACACCGGGAATAATCACAGTCATGCTCAACAAATAGAGAATAAACATGCCAACAACACCGGCAATAAAACTGCTCAGGAAGCCAATCAGAACAGCATTTGGTGCATAAGGAAAAACCACTGGACAATCCAGTGCAGGTTTGGCATTTGGTACTAATTTGTCGGAAATACCCTTAAATGCAGGTACGATCTCAGCAATCACCATTCTGACGCCTTGCAAAATGATATAAACACCCGCTGCAAATGTGATTGATTGCATCAGTGAATACATCACTCTGTTTTTTCCACCGCTGACTTGTCGGACTAATTCCTGATCAGCAAATAAACAGGTGATAATAAAAATAATCGCCATAGTTAAAGCGATGGCGACAGAAGTATCGCGCAGAAATAATAAACTTTTAGGTACGTTCATCTCTTCCGTAGAATGCGCTTTATTACCCAATTTGCTGCCAATAAACCCCGCCAAGACGTAAGAAAGTGTTGAGAAATGACCAAGTGCCACATCATCAGCGCCTGTCACTTTTTTCATATAAGGATGAGCAATCGCTGGAAAAAATACCATTGAAATACCAACAACAATTGAGCCGATCACAACCAGCATCGTGCTATTTATTCCTGCTACAGAAAGAATAACCGCCACCATCATCGACATAAATAAAGTGTGATGCCCGGTCAAGAAGATGAATTTCCAAGGTGTGAAACGGGCAATTAGAATGTTAATCACCATAGCAAAGAACATAATCATCGCCATCTCTTTACCAAAACTTTTCTGCGCTATCGAGACGATAGCTTCATTATTTGGTACAACTCCCTGAATACCAAAGGTATCTTGAAAGATAGTGGCAAATCCACCTAATGAAGTCACTATCAGGCCCGCTCCTGCACCTAAGATAACGAATCCAAGTATAGTTTTTACTGTTCCTTTGATGCACTCCGTCACAGGCTGTTTCTGCATTACCAAACCAATTAATGAAATTAGCCCGACTAAAATCGCAGGCTCTGCCAGTACGTCGTTCATCAAAAAACGGAAGAAATCCATATTTTTCTCCAACTACAATTTACCGAGTTCTTGCAATACCGCAGATAAACGCACTTTCATGGCAGATTTATCTAACATATTTTCTAATACAATGATTTTCTGAGCTATCTGCTGTTTAATCAGTTGTTCTGCAATATCTTTTGTCGCAATGAAAATATCGCTCTTGGCCGCTTTTGCTGAACCTAAATCTGTATGTTCAACACTGGCTTCAACGCCTAATTCCTGCAAAATATTTTTAATACTTATCTCCATTATCAGGCTGGTCCCTAAACCATGACCACAAACAACGGTAATTTTCATCTTATTTTCCTGTTAAATAAAAATATTGGTTAATATTCTTGAACAATAGAAAAAATCTCGTCTTGGTTTTTAGCCTGCATTAATCGATTGATTTTTGGCTGATCATCAAATAATCCTGCAAGTTCAGCGATCACTTCTATATGGCTATCACTGCTTGTTGTAGCAAATACGAACAGTAACTTGACCGGATCATTTTCCACAGAGCCAAACATGACACCTTGTTTGATAAACGTCAGGCTCAGGGCAAGACGATTGGCTCCCTGCTCCGGTCTCGCATGGGGGATCGCAATACCTGAACCAATCACGTAATAAGGACCAAACTCTTCATGGGCACGATAAATGGCATCGACATAACTCGGCTGAATCGCTGCATTATCGATAAGCGGCTGACAGGCTAACTCAATGGCCTCTTGCCAATCTTTAACACCAGGAATCCATTGAATAACATCACGATTCAGTAGTGTTTTTAACATTGAATGCTCCTGATTTAACGTGTTTTCCGCCAACAGTACATCTATAAAATATTTTCAAAAGTACGTCACTGAGTACAAGCATAGTCACTGCAAATCAAACATACCGATGGAAAAAGAAAAAAAGCACAATAATATGGAGTAAATCACATTACAGATTGAAATGAAGAGATAGACATTTATACAAAATTATGCGCATAAAAAATCCCCGGATTGTAAGCCCAGGGATTGGAATTTTCTGTTAACAGGCCATATTGGTTAACGGACTAAATGCAAAAAGTGAATGTGCTTTTCGTATTGATCCAAAATATCGTGGATGATCTGTTCCTGAGTCCATCCCATCAGATCGTAATCCTGTCCACCCTCTTTAAGGTAAACTTCAGCACGATAATATTTTTGTTCCTCACTTCTTTCATTATCTTCCAGACCCACAATAGCAAACGCTGGTTGAATATAACCTCGCAGACGAACTTCATAGACAAAATTAAGATTTTCGCCAAAATCCACTTCCAGATGAATGCGGTCATCCAGTTCATCATTGATGACAACAACTTTATTCTGCTTTGCCAATTCTCCAGCCACCATACTCATTGCCTGCTGAATGACTTCGCCCATAAAGCGTTTTACCTGCGAACTTTTAGGGTAATAAACAATATTTCTTAATCTTCGCTGCCATGGGATCGGGTTACGGCTGGCCGGAGGCGCTATTGTGGTCATCTGCTGGCTGTCTTTCTTATAAGCGTCAATTCGTAATGCCTTAAGCAAGCCATATATCGATATCAACAAAATTATCGAGAAAGGAAGCGCACTGGCGATCGTTACTGTTTGCAAAGCAGATAAGCCCCCTGCAATCAATAAAGCAATGGCAACTGCTCCCATCAAACCTGCCCAGAAAATCCGCTGCCAGATAGGTGTATGATGAGCTCCACCAGAAGCCAGTGTATCAACCACCATGGCACCAGAATCAGCAGAAGTGATAAAGAACATCACGACCATGATCATTGCAATGAACGATAAAACGGTAGGCAGTGGAAAATGCTCCAGAAAATTGAACAGCGCCAGGGAAACATCTGTCTGTACGATGCTGGCTAATTCTTTGGCTCCCTGATTAGCAATCATGTCAATCGCACTATTACCAAATGCCGTCATCCACATCAGAGTAAAACCACTGGGTACGAACAAAACACCAGTGACAAATTCCCTGATTGTCCGGCCTCTGGAAACTCTGGCGATAAACATCCCAACGAATGGAGACCAGGATAGCCACCATCCCCAATACAGTAACGTCCATCCCCCTAACCAATTACTGGACTTAGGTTCATAGGCATACAGGTTAAATGTTTTGCTGACAATATCCGAAAGGTAGCCGCCCGTATTTTCCACAAAGGACTTCAACAGCAGTACCGTTGGTCCCAAAGCAACAACCAGAATCAACAATAAAAATGCCAGCCCTAAATTCAACTCAGATAAAACACGGATGCCTTTCTCTAAACCAGAAATAACCGAAATGGTAGCCAGAGCAGTGATTGTAATGATCAATACAACCTGTACCGTCCCATTGATAGGTAAATCAAATAGATGATTAAGACCAGCATTCACTTGGAGAATGCCATAGCCCAAAGACGTGGCTACGCCAAATACTGTACCAATAACCGCAAAGATATCGACAGCATGACCAATTGGCCCATGAATTTTATCACCAATAATCGGATACAGCGCAGAGCGCAGTGTTAAAGGCAAACCATGCCGATAGCTAAAAAATGCCAGAATCAAAGCCACAATGGCATAGATTGCCCAGGCGTGAAGCCCCCAATGAAAGAAAGTTAACTTCATCGCCTGTTTAGCCGCAGCAATACTTTCAGGTGTGCCCACCGGTGGTGACAGATAATGCATGACAGGTTCAGCCACACCAAAGAACATCAATCCAATACCCATTCCCGCAGAAAAAAGCATGGCAAACCAGGAAAAATAACTGAAATCAGGTTCTGCATGGTCAGGGCCAAGCTTTATATTGCCGTATCTGGATAAACCCAAATAGGTAACTGAAAGTAAAATCAACGCAACGGCAAGGATATAAAACCAACTAGCATTAACAAACAAGTCTTGCTGCAAAGATTTAAACCACCTATCGGCAAGCTCCGGTTTCAAACCAGCAAATGCGACCAGTGCAATGATCAAAAATGCCGAGAAGAAAAAGACTGGTGGGTTAATGTAAGTTTTCGTCTTTACCTGTCCAGTATTATCTTGACTCATACTCATCCTTCAAAATTAGTGTCCGACACTATCTCCTATATCAATCCAAAAAATATTTTGTCGAAATTTCAATAAAATAAATATAACCTCAATTAAGGGTTACCCATCCTGTAGATCTTTTGCGCTCATAATTCACTCAAGCTACGTTCATGGTCACCTTAACATAAAAATCAGAGCAGCTGTACTCACAGCGAGGTAGACAACCACCATTATTAACAAACAAATAACATTAATAGTTAATAAATTAACAATAAAAAACATTAACCTCATTTTTCCGTGTGATTTATTAATAGCATATGACCGATAGTGCAATGATCTCTCACTCAGGTTAATAACTGACATAAGGAAGTTAACGCTATGTTAAATAGATTAGATAAGTTAGATGGATTAAAAGGTAAACGAGTTGTGGTAACAGGCGGAGGCCGTGATTTTGGGCAGGCCATTTCTGTCTGGTTCGCACGGGAAGGTGCACATGTTGACCTCTGTGCTCGTCAATTAGAACGTGCCGAAGAGACTCGTGAAATCATTCAGGGTGAAGGTGGGATTGCAAGAAGTTATCAATGTGATGTCAGCGATGCACAATCAGTTCGCAACTTTGCCAATCAATTACTACAAGACAGTAAACCCATCAATATTCTGATACTGAGTGCAGCCCAATGGCTGGAAGGCAATCTGAGTGATAATGACAGTGATGAAGATATCATCAGCACAATGAATTCCGGTGCGACGGGTTCCATGCTATTGACCAAAATGTTATTACCAAGCCTGCGTAAGTCTCAAGGAGCTGATATTATTGCAATGGTGTCAGTCTGCGGCATTCCAAACTTTATCCGCTCTGTCGCACATCCGGTATTTTTCGCGGCCAAACATGCAATGAGTGGCTTTTGCCAGACTATTTCCCATCAATTGAGCAAAGATAATATTCGCGTAACCGGAATCTATCCTCCTGATTTTGAAATTAATGGTTTTGATGAAGATCTGGATGACCATCAAACAATGGGTAAACAAGTACTGAACGGGCGCTCAGTGTGGGAATCCATACGATTTGTTTTGACCCAACCTCGCAGTTGCCATATTAGTGCAATTTATTTTCAGGGCCCAACTTTTGAGGATATGAAACAGTTATAACCATGCTAATTAACTTACCTTGCATGTCATGGTTGGCTATAGCTTCAAGAAAAGGGCACCCATTCTATCAACCTTACTGAACAATAGTTATCATCTCGTTACTGATCGTTCCTTTCTCTCTCTTTTGGTTTATTTTACATAAACAAAGACCCAGCTAATCATGGCTGGGTCTCTAATAATATTAATTAATACCATGCCTTACATAACACTTTTCGCCTGTTGGACAATATCAATCAATGGCTGTGGCCAAACACCAAGGAGCAACACCAGTAATGCGGTAAGCAACACAACAATACCACCGGAGGTTAACGCCCAGTTTCTTGGCGTGTCGCGATTCAGTGCTTTCGGTGCTGGCAGGTATAAACTCACCATCACACGCAGGTAATAATAAAGGCCAATCGCACTTCCCACTACCACTGCTCCGGTCAACCACCACAATCTGGCCTCAACACCTGTTGCAATAACATAGAATTTACCAATGAAACCAAATGTTAACGGTATTCCCGCCAGTGACAACATCATGATCGTCATAACAGCCGACAGGATGGGTTTATGCCAGAACAGGCCACGATAGGAGAATAGTGATTCAGCATCAGGGCCTCTGTACGGGCTGGACATCAGGCTGACTACCCCAAATGCACCAATGCTGGCAAGCAGATAACCGGCCAGGTAAAGACCCGCGGTCTCTTCTGCCAGGGTATAGTCTTTAATGGCGATTAACACCACCAGCAAATAACCTAAATGTGCAATGGATGAGTAACCGAGCAGTCGTTTGATATTGCTCTGCGTCAGTGCCAACAAGTTACCAAACAGGATAGAGGAGATTGCAATCACAGTTAACACAGTGCGCAAAGTCTCGCTGTCGGTCACCGGTGCTTCAATAAACAGACGCATTACTACGGCAAAGATAGCGACTTTACTTGCTGTTGCCAAAAAGGTCGATACGGGTGCCGGCGCGCCCTGATAAACATCAGGTGTCCAAAGCTGGAAAGGAACGAGGGAAAGTTTGAAACCCAAACCCACAATCATCATCCCCAATCCAGCCAGAACCAGAGGTTCATGAAGTTTACTGTCACTCAGGCTTCTGCCCAGTGATGCAAAGGACAGATCACCTGATTCAGCATACAGCAGTGCAATACCGAATAGCAGGAACGAGGATGCTGCCGCAGACAGCAGCATATATTTGATACTCGCTTCCAGTGAGCGCTTTTGGCGGAATGCGTAACCGATCAAACCAAACAGTGGCAAAGTAATCAGCTCAATACCGATAAACAGTGATGCCATGTGGTTTGCAGAAGCAAGCAGAACGCCTCCGGCAGCCGCAATCAACACCAACAGGTAAAACTCTTCTTTGTTATCGGGATAATTTTCCAACCATGAATAGGCGAATGTCGTCGTTGCCAGGCTCGCAATCAGCACCAGGGCAGTATAGAACATTGCAAAACGATCCACATGGATCAGTGGAGTGACATCCATCGGCTCCTGCAACCCAACAAAATAGAGAGAAAGCAGGGCTAGGTTTAAACCAATCACTGTCAAGGTGACATTGGTGAAATGATCGCGTCGCCATGCAATGGACAGCATCACAACCACCACCGTCAACCCAACGATCAATAGCGGCAACAGTGCGATCAATTGTTCAGAAGTTATTGTCATGGCGAATTACGGCCCTGTAGTTAAAAGTGAAGCTGAATACCAATTCTGGATGTTGCTCATCGCCGCAGCCGAGGTATCAAGAATTGGTTGCGGGTAAACACCAAGAATAACCAGCAAGACAACCAGCAGCAGCAAAATAGAAATTTCTCGCGCATCCATCCGTGGTAATGGTTCATCTGATTTCGGCGTTCCGTAGTAAGCCTTCTGCATCAGGTATAAGGCGTACACAGAAGCAAAAACTAAACCAAACACGGATACAGTAGTAACTAAAGTGAATTTACTGAAACTGCCAAACAGGATCATGAATTCACCAACAAAGTTACCGGTTCCCGGCATACCCAATGTCGCCACAGCGAAGAACAGAGATATCGCTGGCAACAATTGGATTCTTGCCCACAGGCCACCCATCTGACGCATATCACGGGTATGCAGGCGTTCATACAACTGACCACACAGAATGAATAGCCCTGCGGCTGACAAACCATGTGCAATCATCTGGATCACCGCTCCCTGATAAGCCAATTGGCTGCCGGTATAAATAGCGATCAGAACAAAGCCCATGTGTGAAACACTGGTATAAGCAATCAGACGTTTGATATCGGTCTGGCTGAAAGCCATCCATGCTCCGTAGAAAATGCCGATGACCCCCAACCACATAGCGATTGGTGCAAATTCCGCAGAAGCTTGTGGAAACAAAGGCAGACTGAAACGCAGCAGACCATATGCCGCTGTTTTCAGCAAGATCCCCGCGAGGTCAACAGAGCCCGCAGTTGGTGCCTGACTATGGGCATCCGGTAACCATCCGTGCAAAGGCACAACTGGCATTTTCACAGCAAATGCGATGAAGAATCCCAACATCAACAAATATTGGACGGTATGCGACATCGGGGTATCCAGCAGTTTTTCATAGCTGAATGACCATTCTCCGGTTGCATCGTGGTAGATGAAAGCCAGTGCCAGAATCGAAATCAACATCACCAGACCACTGGCCTGAGTATAAATGAAGAATTTCGTCGCGGCCGTAATACGAGTTTTGCCTTGTGAACCTCTGTGACCCCATAGTGCGATCAGGAAGTACATCGGCACCAGCATCACTTCCCAGAAGAAGAAGAACAGGAACAGGTCAATGGCAAGGAATACGCCCATCACACCGCCAAGGATCCACAATAGGTTCAGATGAAAGAAACCCTGATATGGCTGGTTCTCATTCCACGAACAGAGGATTGCCATTAAACCTAACAGTGCAGTCAAGACCACCATCAACAGTGACAATCCATCCAGAGCCAAATGGATGGAGATGCCAAAACGTGGTATCCACGGCAGCAGGAACTCTGATTGCCACTGTGGAATGCCTTGTGGGTTGGTCAGCGTATAGCCTCCCTGCAACCAGAGGTACAGAGAAAGCAACAGAGTCAGCCCCATCGCCAGAAGCGCTATCCAACGCGGCATACGGGTGCCGAAGCGCTCTGCCTGCCAACACAGCAGGCCTCCGATGAAGGGCAGAAGAATTAGCCAAGGTAGTAGCATGGCGCAATGTGTCCCTTAATTAAATCAAAAGCAGCAGAGCTAAAACCAGCACTGCACCCAACCCCATAGAGGTAGCGTACCAACGGATTTGTCCGTTCTCACTTAAACCAAGCCCTTTATTGCCCCAACGGGACAATACGGCAGGGACATTCATCAATGAGTTCAGAGGATCATTCCGCAACAGTTGTGTAATACCTTTGAATGGTTTTACAAATACCCAGTCATACAGAGCATCAAATCCCCAGGCGTGGAACCACCATGTGGAGAAAAAACGCCCCGGAGCACTGTTTGCTGTCGCATTAACCAAACCACGTTTGCCAAGATACAAGGCTGCGGCCAGCAAAATGCCAAGTACGGCAACCACACCGGAAACAATTTCTAGTGTCATTTTGCCATCATGTCCTGCAATACTGTTTTCCGACGGCAGAACACCCACCAAAGGTGGTACAATCTGCGCCCCCACAAAAGTGGACAGCACTAACAGCACTGACAGTGGCAAGGTATGAGTAATTCCTTTAACTGAATGTGCTTTGGTATTTTCCCCTCCATGAAACACGATAAAGATCATGCGGAAGGTATACAGTGAGGTCATTAGTGCACCAATCAGCCCTGCAAGCATCAGATTCATGTGACCATTTGCCAGTGCACCCCACAGAATTTCATCTTTACTGTAGAAACCTGCTGTCAGCAAAGGCAAAGCAGATAACGCCGAGCCTCCCACCAGGAAGCAGAGATACACAAATGGAATACGTTTACTTAATCCCCCCATTTTGAAAATGTTCTGCTCATGGTGGCAAGCCAGAATCACCGAGCCAGAAGCAAGGAATAACAGTGCCTTGAAGAACGCATGGGTCATCAAATGGAAGATAGCCGCATCCCATGCCTGTACGCCCAATGCCAGAAACATATAACCAATCTGGCTCATAGTAGAATAGGCAAGTACACGTTTGATATCAGTCTGAACCAATGCTGCAAAGCCTGCCAACAGCAAGGTCACCGCACCAATAATGCCCACCAGATGCAAAATATCAGGTGCCATTAAGAACAGAACATGGCTGCGAGCAATCAGATAGACACCTGCGGTAACCATGGTCGCTGCATGGATCAAAGCAGAAACTGGTGTTGGGCCTGCCATCGCATCTGCCAACCATGTTTGCAGTGGTAATTGAGCCGATTTACCTACAGCTCCGCCCAGAATCATCAAGGTTGCCCATGTGATTGCAGTAGAACCCGCTTCGATATATTGTGGGGCCAGTACCGCCAGTTCGCGGAAACTCAACGTACCAAGCTGGTCGTAGAGGATAAACATGCCAATAGCGAGGAAAACGTCACCTACTCGCGTCACGATAAAGGCTTTCATCGCCGCAGCGCCATTGGCAGGCGTTTTATAGTAAAAACCGATCAACAGGTAACTACACAACCCCACTCCTTCCCAACCGAGATACATCAGCAGCATGTTATCAGCCAGAACCAAGACCACCATACTGGCGATAAACAGGTTGGTATAGGCGAAAAAACGAGAGTAACCTTCCTCACCACGCATATACCATGAAGCATAAATGTGGATCAGGAAACCGACACCGGTTACGACACTCAACATAGTTAATGACAGTCCATCCAATACCAGATTGACTGGAATGCTGAAACTATCCACACTCATCCAGTTCCACAATGTCTGACTGTAAACAAACCCACCTGTTTCATTTTGAGCCATGCTGTTTTGGGAGAGAAAATCCATTCCGACCCAAAGTGTGACCAGTGCTGCCAACCCGACAGAACCAATGCCAATGGACGCGGACAGATTTTCAGACCAGCGGCCACGGGAGAATGCCAACAGCAAAAATCCCAACAGTGGCAATAGAATTGTTAAATAGAGTAAGTTCATCCGCGCATCTCACTGACTATATCAATATTCAGGTTCTGGCGACGACGGTACAACTGTAGTAACAGTGCCAGACCGATACTCGCCTCGGCTGCTGCCAAAGTAATGGCCAGAATGTACATCACCTGACCATCAGGCTGGAGCCAGTAGCTACCAGCAACGACAAATGCCAGCGCTGAAGCATTGATCATGATTTCCAGACCTATCAGCATAAATAGCAGATTGCGGCGGATGATCAGGCAAGTGAAGCCCAATGCAAATAGAATAGCCGCCAGAATCAGACCATGTTCCAAAGGTATCATTGTTAGTCCTCCACACGATTGCTGATCACTTCACCCTGACGGCTTTCACGACCAACGTGATAAGCCACCACAAGTCCGGCCAGTAACAGCAAGGATGCCAGTTCTACTGCCAGTACATAAGGCCCAAATAAGCTGATGCCCACTTCCTTGGCACTGACTACTTCACCACTAATTTCAGCCTCCGGCAGACTGTTAATGGCAAAGATCAAGACAATCAGTAATATGGTTGAAAGAATAGCCGGGCCAATCCAGGCTCTCGGTTTCAACCATCCCCTTTCTTGTTCAACAACAGATTTACCAAGATTCAGCATCATCACGACAAAGACGAATAACACCATGATCGCCCCCGCATAAACGATGATTTCCAATGCACCAGCAAAGTAAGCACCCAGTGAAAAGAACACAACTGAAAGTGCCAGCAGGGAGATAACCAGATACAGCAACGCATGTACTGGATTGGTGTGCGTGATTACACTGAGTGTTGCGAGGATGGCAACCAGCCCTGCGATATAAAATGTGAATTCCATGAATATCGTTCCTTATGGCAACAGGCTTTTTACGTCGATAGGTTTGGCTTCATTGTCGGCTTCACCTTTATCTTTGCCATCAATCGCCATACCTGTCTTACGGTAAAAATTATAATCAGGGTATTTACCCGGCCCGGAAATCATCAGGTCTTCTTTCTCATACACCAGATCCTGACGTTTAAATTCACCCAACTCAAAATCCGGTGTCAATTGGATAGCGGTCGTCGGACAGGCTTCTTCACACAATCCGCAGAAGATACAACGTGAGAAATTGACACGGAAAAACTCAGGATACCAGCGGCCATCTTTATGTTCGGCTTTTTGCAGGGAGATACATCCCACCGGACATACTGCCGCACACAGGTTACAGGCGACACAACGCTCTTCACCGTCAGGATCACGCGTCAGAACGATGCGCCCACGATAACGGGGTGGCACATAAACCGGTTCTTCCGGATACATTTTTGTTTCGCGTTTATGGAAGGCATGAAGCCCTATCATCCAAATACTGCGTACCTGGGTGGCAAAACCAACCAATAACTCTTTTAATGTCATGGTTCAATCACCCCTTTATTGAGCGTTGTATAAAATCACTGCGGCAGTCGCCAGCAGGTTGAGTAAAGTTAACGGCAGACAGATTTTCCAGCCGAATGACACCACCTGGTCATAACGCGGGCGCGGTAACGAGGCACGGATCAGGATGAACATCATCATGAAGAATGCTGTTTTCAACGCAAACCAGACAAATGGAGGCAGGAAAGGCCCATGCCAGCCACCAAAGAACATTGTGACGATTAAAGCGGATACCGTCACAATACCGATATATTCCCCGACAAAGAACATACCGAACTTCATGCCGGAATATTCGATATGATAACCATCTGCCAGCTCTTGCTCTGCTTCCGGTTGGTCAAAAGGATGACGGTGACACACCGCAACACCGGCGATGGCAAAGGTCAAGAAACCAAAGAACTGGGGAATGATATTCCACAAATGTTGTTGTGAATTAACGATGTCTACCATGTTGAAAGAACCAGCCTGTGCCACTACCCCCATCATGGATAGCCCGATGAACACCTCATAACTCAGTGTCTGTGCTGACGCACGCATGGCTCCCAACAAGGAATACTTGTTGTTACTTGACCAGCCAGCAAATAATACGGCGTAAACAGCCAGGCCCGCCATCATCATGAAAAACAGAATACCGATGTTCAGATCTGCTGCCATCCACGTCGGACTTACCGGAACAATGGCAAAGGCCAGTAACAGGGAACAGAACCCGATGACAGGCGCCAAAGTAAAGATCATCCGATCAGAGAAACGTGGTACCCAGTCCTCTTTGAAAAACATTTTGATCATGTCAGCAACAAGCTGTAATGACCCGCCCCACCCTACGCGGTTTGGCCCGTAGCGATTCTGGAACAGCCCAAGCAGACGACGTTCACCAAAACTCATAAACGCCCCACAGGCAACCACGACCAGCAAAATGACAACCGCTTTCAGAACAGAAATCAGAATCTCAATTAATTCGGGAGTAATCCAATTCATTATGCAACCTCCCGTAAGTTATTAACTGATTTACCTGCCAGAACGGGTGGAATGCCCGGCATTCCCAACGGCAGGCCAATCTGCCCCTGAGCAAGATTGCCGCTTAAACGCACAGCTAAGCGTAATTGCTGCCCCGCACAATCAAATGCCATCATGGAACCTTCCTTCACATTCAGCTTTTCAGCATCCTGACGATTTATCATCACATAAGGCTCAGGCATACGTTCCTGAATGACATCTGCACGCTGAGACAATTCCTCACTACCGAATAGGTGGAAATAAGGTGCGATGTACCATTCATTCTTCTGCGCAGTAAAAGTAGCCGGAATACTGTCAAAGTAGTTCAACCCTCCATCGACTGTCTCAATCAGGCGTACTCCAGGATCACCGAAACGCAGTTTACCACCCACTTCTGCCTGGAATTTGTTCCATGCTTGTGGTGAGTTCCAACCCGGTGCCCACGCAAATGGAATTTGCTGACGTTCAGCAAACGGGTTGTTGTTACCTTCCATCGAGAAAGCAAATGCAGTGTCGATATCCTGTGGCTGACGCTGTTCATGAACACTGATATTGGCGAGCATCGCAGTACGACCGCTGTAACGATGAGGTGAACGAGCCAGTTTCTGACCACGGATACGGAATGTGGCATCCGGTGCTGCATTAACGATGCCTTTGAATTGCGGCATCTCTTTGACACACGCTTCAATCACATGGTCAAGCTGAGTCCAGTCCGTCTGGCGTTGTGTGTAGGTTGTATACAAAGAGTGCATCCAGCGCCAGCTTTCCAGCATGACAACAGATTTGTCATAGAATGCAGGCTCATACACCTGGAAGTAACGCTGAGCACGACCTTCCTGATTAACCAGAGTACCGTCACTTTCAGCAAAACTGGAAGCTGACAGGATCAAGTGTGCTTTATCCATGATGGCAGTACGTTGGTGATCAACAACAATCAGGTTTTTCAGGCTATCCAGAGCACTATCAATTTTATCGGCCGGAGCATGACGGTAGAGATCATTTTCCATCACGATAGCCGTATCTGAGTCCCCTTTGGCAATGCGCTGTAGGGCTATATCCAGCGATTGTGCTTCCATCATCGCCAAACCAAGACTGTTCGCATACGCTGCAACATAAGAAAGACCGACATTAGCGCCATTATCTTTCAGCGCCCATGCAATATTAGCGGCTGCCTGAATCAGGGTATCACTGCCTGCATTACTGCCACTGATAATCAATGGTTTTTTCGCTTCACACAGGGCTTGAGCAACGAATTCTACTTTCGCTTTCAGCTCATCCGACAAGTCATTGACGGCAGGCGCTATTTTGTTCAGAGCATGTGCCACAGCAAAACCGAAGCGAGCCTGATCATCAACCGGCGCGTGGTAATTCCATGCCGCAACGTCATCCAGTCGGGTACTATCGACGCTGGTTAAGAACAGCGGATACTTGGCATGTTGGCCGATATTCATTACAGCCGCAATCTGCCAGTCTGCCACTTTCTGAGCTGCCGCCATCTCACGCGCTTTGCCCTTGACTGCCTGGCGAACTGACAATGCCATACGGGCCGCTGTTTGGGTCAAATCTTCACCCAGAACTAACACTGCGTCATAATCTTCAATTTCACGCAGAGACGGCGTATAAACACCACCTTGTTGCAGAATTTCCAGCATCATATCAAGGCGATATTGCTCTTCCGCTGAAATGCCACTGTAAAAATTTTCTGCGCCGACCAATTCACGCAGCGCAAAATTACTTTCAATACTGGCACGTGGTGAACCAATACCAATAGCATTTTTCGCCTGACGCAGAATATCCGCTCCACCCTGCATAACTTGCTCAGCATTCAGCGAAATCCATTGATCGCCGCGAAGCTGCTGTGGTTGGCGAGGACGATCTTTACGGTTGACATACCCATAACCAAAGCGACCACGGTCACACATGAAATAATGGTTAATCGTACCGTTATAACGGTTTTCGATCCGGCGCAATTCTCCGTAACGTTCCCCCGGACTGGTGTTACAACCGATACTGCATTGTTGACAGATACTCGGTGCAAACTGCATGTCCCATTTACGGTTATAACGCTCTGAGTGCGTTTTATCAGTGAAAACACCTGTCGGGCAGATTTCAACCAGGTTACCGGAAAATTCACTTTCCAGCGTGCCATCTTCAGGACGACCAAAATAGACGTTGTCATGAGCACCATAAACGCCCAAATCCGTTCCATCCGCATAATCTTTGTAGTAGCGGACACAACGGTAGCAAGCGATACAACGGTTCATCTCATGAGCAATGAATGGCCCCAGCTCCTGATTTCTGTGAGTGCGTTTGGTAAAACGATACTTACGGAACGAGTGCCCGGTCATCACTGTCATATCCTGCAAATGGCAGTTTCCGCCTTCTTCACAGACAGGACAGTCATGGGGATGGTTAGTCATCAACCATTCCACGACACTTGCGCGGAACTGTTTTGCTTCTTCATCATCAATGGAGATATAGGTGCCATCTGAAGCCGGTGTCATACAAGACATTACCAGACGACCACGTGTATCTTCCGCGTTCTGATATTGCTTAACCGCACACTGGCGGCAAGCGCCAACGCTTCCTAGCGCTGGATGCCAGCAAAAATAAGGTATATCAAGCCCCAATGAGAGGCAGGCTTGTAACAGGTTATCAGCCCCGTTTACATCATAATCTTTGCCGTCTACATGTATCGTAGCCATAGTCAGCATGCTTCCCAATGGCCTGCCGTGGCAGGCGTTAATCAAAAATTCTGCTTTAACAAACCGTTCTTACGCGCCATTCTTACAGGTTATTCCTGCAAACCCACCTTACCAACGTTGCTTGAGCAGGTTCGGCTGAATGCCCGCAATCAGACTGGTATTTCCGTAATCTTTGGTGACAATCCCCGCTTCAAATTCTTCGCGGAAGTATTTGATCGCACTCTGCAAAGGTTCTACAGCACCAGGGGCATGAGCACAGAAAGTTTTACCAGGGCCGAGAAAACGACAGAGTTGTTCTAAAGTTTCGATATCACCAGGCTGCCCTTTCCTCTCTTCAATGGCGCGGAGAATTTTCACACTCCAGGGCAGACCATCACGGCATGGTGTACACCAGCCACAGGATTCACGGGCGAAGAACTCTTCAAGGTTACGGGTCAGGGAAACCATATTAATTTCATGGTCAACTGCCATTGCAAGAGCCGTTCCCAAACGACTGCCCGCTTTGGCGATATTTTCGAAATCCATCGGTAAGTCAAGGTGATCTGCCGTCAGGAAATCGGTTCCCGCCCCACCTGGCTGCCAGGCCTTGAATTTCAGCCCATCACGCATACCACCAGCATAATCTTCAAGAATTTCACGAGCTGTAGTACCAAAAGGCAGTTCCCAAAGGCCCGGATTTTTGACCCGGCCAGAGAACCCCATCAGTTTGGTGCCGGCATCTTTACTTTTGCCTTCACTTAAACCGATGTACCACTCTTTACCATATTCGAGGATGGCCGGAACGTTGCACAGCGTTTCAACGTTATTGACACAAGTTGGTTTTCCCCAGACACCCGCGGTTGCCGGGAATGGAGGTTTAGAACGAGGGTTCGCACGACGCCCTTCAAGGGAGTTAATCAGTGCAGTTTCTTCACCGCAGATATAACGTCCCGCGCCGGTATGAACAAACAACTCAAAATCAAAACCACTGCCCAGAATATTTTTGCCAAGCAACCCCACCGCTTTTGCTTCTTCAATGGCTTTACGCAGGTGAATCGCAGATTCAACATATTCACCACGCAGGAAGATATAGCCACGGTATGCTTTCAGAGCAAAAGCACTGATCAGCATTCCTTCCACCAGCAAGTGCGGTAGTTGCTCCATCAACAAGCGGTCTTTATACGTGCCCGGTTCCATTTCGTCAGCATTACACAACAGGTAGCGGATATTCATGCTTTCATCTTTTGGCATCAGGCTCCACTTCAACCCTGTAGAGAAACCTGCACCACCGCGCCCCTTCAAACCGGCATCTTTTACTAATGTGGTAACTTCATCAGGAGCCATGCCTTTCAGTGCTCTTTCGGCTCCCTTGTAACCATTCTTGTTACGATATTCATCCAGCCAGACAGGTTGTTGGTCATCACGCAACCGCCATGTCAGGGGATGAGTTTCCGCCGTGCGGATAATTTCTTTCACACCTGAATGCGTTGTCATTGATACTGCTCCAGCAATTTTTCAATTTCTTCGGGTTTCACGTAACTGTGAGTATCATCATCAATCATCATGGTTGGCCCTTTATCACAATTACCCAGACAGCAGGTTGGCAATAATGTGAAACGCCCATCTGTGGTGGTTTGACCCGGACGAATGTTCAGGTGTTTTTCTATTGCTGCCTGAACCCCCTGATAGCCTGTGATGTGACAAACAACACTGTCACAATAACGAATAATGTGACGTCCTACTGGCTGACGGTAAATCTGGCTGTAAAATGTCGCCACACCTTCCACATCACTGGCAGGAATACCTAAAACCTCAGCAATGGCTGAGATCGCACCATCCGGCACCCAACCACGCTGTTTTTGCACAATTTTCAGTGCCTCAATTGACGCTGCACGCGGATCTTCGTAGTGGTGTTTTTCCTGCTCAATGGCATCACGTTCTCCGGCACTCAGTACAAACTCATTCGGTGTCTGAGCGTCCGTTACGTTAACCACATCAAGGCGTGCTTGCTTGTTTGCGTTAAATTCACTTTGCATCGTTAGCGATCCACATCAGACATAACAAAATCGATACTACCCAGATAAACGATCAGATCAGAAACCAGACTACCGCGGATCACCGATGGGATCTGCTGTAGATGAGCAAAACTCGGTGTGCGGATACGGGTGCGGTAACTCATGGTGCTACCATCACTGGTCAGGTAATAACTGTTGATCCCTTTAGTCGCTTCGATCATCTGGAATGATTCATTGGCAGGCATGACGGGCCCCCATGACACCTGAAGGAAGTGGTTAATCATGGTTTCGATATGTTGCAGGGTACGCTCTCTGGGAGGGGGGGTGGTCAGTGGGTGATCAGCCTTGAACGGCCCTTCCGGCATATGTTTGAGGCACTGTTCAAGGATGCGCATACTCTGACGGATTTCTTCCACTTTCAGCATCACACGGTCATAACAGTCACCGTTATAGCCAGTCGGTACTTCAAAATCAAAGTTTTCATAACCGGAATAAGGGCGCCATTTACGGACATCGAAACCAATGCCGGTTGCGCGCAAACCAGCGCCTGTTACGCCCCAATCCAGTGCCTGTTTAGCATTGTAAGCCGCCACCCCGACAGAGCGTCCTTTCAGGACACTATTTTTCAATGCTGCTTTGACATAGGAATTCAAACGCTTCGGTAGCCAGTCCAGCAACTCACGCAGAAGTTTATCCCAGCCTCGCGGCAGGTCATGGGCAACACCACCGATACGAAACCAAGCTGGATGCATACGAAAACCGGTAATGGCTTCAACAACATCGTAAACTTTCTGTCGGTCAGTAAAGGCGAAGAACACGGGCGTCATTGCCCCAACGTCCTGAATAAAGGTACTGATGTAGAGTAAGTGGCTATTGATGCGAAACAGTTCAGACAACATGACGCGGATAGCTTTCACGCGTTCAGGCACCTCAATACCAGCCAGTTTCTCAACAGCAAGTACATAAGGCATTTCGTTGACACATCCCCCCAGATATTCGATCCGGTCGGTATAAGGGATATAACTGTGCCATGACTGACGTTCCCCCATTTTTTCCGCACCGCGGTGGTGATAACCAATATCGGGAACACAATCAACAATCTCTTCACCATCAAGCTGAAGAATAATGCGGAATGCACCGTGAGCCGAGGGGTGATTTGGCCCAAGATTAAGGAACATAAAGTCCTCATTTTCAGTGCCGCGTTTCATCCCCCACTCTTCTGGTTTGAAAGTCAGCGCTTCCATTTCCAGATCTTCTTTCTGCTTAGTCAACATGAAAGGATCAAATTCTGTGGCACGCGCAGAATATTCCTTACGCAGCGGATGACCTTCCCAAGTTGGTGGCATCAGGATACGACGTAAATTCGGATGACCATTAAATGTAATGCCAAACATTTCCCACGTTTCACGTTCATACCAATTGGCATTCGAAAAAATTGATGTGATGGTCGGGATATTCAGATCTTTTTCATTGAGCGCAACTTTCAGCATGATGTCACGGTTACGCTCAATGGAAATCAAGTGATAAAACACCGAAAAGTCCGCCGCTGGCAGACCTTGTCGGTGAGAACGCTGACGTTCATCAATACCATGCAAGTCAAACAGCATGACATAAGGTTTGGGTAACTTCTTCAGGTACGTCATTACTTCCAGCAATTGCTCCCGCTTTACCCAGACAACCGGTAGACCGGTTCGGGTAGGCTGGACGGTAAACGCATCAGGGCCAAATTGGCGATTAAGCTCGCTTACGACCGGATCATCCGTGTGATCCCTTGTTTCCCAAGCAGGCCGTACGCTTTCTTGCGCTATCTGATCTGTCATCATTCTTCACCACAACGCTTGATCAGGGTTTAATGTGATCGCAACACATTTTTGAGTTACGACATTGCTCTGGTTATTCTTAATGGCTAAAAGCCTTAAATTTCATCTGGGGTACGCAGGTTTGTCACTGCAATACGTTCACCACGCTTCCGTTCTCTTTCTGATTGCATATTTGCGCGGTAAACCCCTTGATCACCAACAACCCATGACAGTGGACGACGTTCTTTGCCAATAGATTCCTGCAATAACAGCAGTGCCTGCATATAAGCTTCAGGGCGGGGTGGACAGCCCGGAATATAGACATCAACAGGAATAAACTTATCAACTCCCTGAACAACAGAGTAAATATCATACATACCACCTGAGTTTGCACAGGCTCCCATCGAAATGACCCACTTCGGTTCCAGCATTTGGTCATATAAACGCTGGATAACAGGAGCCATCTTGACGAAACAAGTGCCTGAGATCACCATGAAATCAGCCTGACGGGGAGATGCTCGCAGTACTTCTGCACCGAAACGAGCTACGTCATGAACGGCGGTAAAAGACGTCACCATTTCTACATAACAACAGGAAAGGCCAAAGTTATAAGGCCATAAGGAATTCTTCCTTCCCCAATTCACCATGTCATGCAGAGCATGTTCTAATTTACCCATATAGACACTACGGTGGACGTGCTGCTCAAGGGGATCGCTGACAAGCTCCTGTTTTTGCAGGGGATAACGGTCATTCTCACCGTTCGGATCTATGCGGGTGAGCGTATAATCCATCTTTATGCCTCGCTATTACTGCATGTGACTGTTGTTGGTATTAACATTAGCGGTATGAACATCAACGCTGGGTTTACTGACCTGACGCCTTGAACGTGCGGGTGTCCAATTCAATGCCCCGATACGTGCCAGATAAACCAAGCCTGCCAATAACACCAAAATGAAAATGCTTGCTTCGGCAAAGCCTAACCAGCCACTCTCTTTGATAGAGACTGACCATGCATATAAGTAAAGGGCTTCAACGTCGAAGATGACAAAGAACATGGCAACCAGATAAAACTTTGCCGACAGACGGAGACGGGCACTGCCGACAGAATCGATACCCGATTCATAAGGTATATGTTTTGCTCTGGCTTTCGCTCTGCCCCCAAGAAAGTACGCACCCAGTAACATGAGTGCACACAAACCAAGAGCACCTATCAGGAAAATCGCAAACGCCCAGTGGTGGGCCAAAACTCCAGTAGATGTAGACATACTCGTTGCTTACTCATCAAAAGTGGTGTCAAGGGTCTGCTCTTTTTACTTACTGGCAGTATTGCACCACATCGATTCATGGGAAGGGATAACAACCAAATCTGAAACAGTGCTAATCAATTTTTTTGATGGCATGGATCGTCTTGGTTTTTATTCCTCTCAACACTTTTATCTGTCATAACAAAAGTGCCTGCTTATTTATTTACAAAGCACAAACCTTTGATTAACAGATTGTGCTTGCATATCGCTAAAACGTGTCAGTAGAACAAAAAAATATCAACACATTATAACTAGTTTAACCGATAACTCGACTTTACTACACTATTATCTCAGGAAAAACCTGTCTTTCCACTGTATCGGTTGGGATATTTTTATGATCAAGTGCACAGTTTCATTGAAAAACATTAAACAACGGAACGCATTTTATTCAACTCTTAATAAATTGTTTCAAAAAGAAACGATTGAAGTTCAATAACACAACTATTTCTAAAAATAGATTTATCTTATCAATTTAAAAAACGAAAGTTGTTAACAAAACAACATTGTTTTAACTAAAATTCGAAAGGGATAAGAAAATTAATAGAGGATATTTCTGATGGTAAATATCAGAAATGGGAATGAAAACGTGAAAGGATTATTAATAGCAATTTAGAAACAGGCTAATATTTCCACAAATAAAATGGAAATATTAGCCTATAAAACACACGTAATATTACTCGTTTATATTTTCGACCGAAGACTCTTCAGTAGATTCAACAGACTCATCTATATCGTCTGTTTCATTGGATTCAACTGATGTCACGGTATAAGGTGTTTTCTTATTTTGTATAGCATCAAAAACAGTCAGGACAGATTCATTTTGTTCGTTACTGTTGCGATATAAAAAGAATTGTATTTCAGGTAAACGTGGTAGCCCTTCACTTTCTCCCAAAATTCTTAAATCTGCGTTCTGCATTTCCAAAGGACGAGCAGTAATGCCAACCTCTGCATTGACGGCAGAACGAACAGCAGATAAAGAAGCGGCTTCATAAGCAATACGCCATGGAATACCACTCATATCTAGTGTTTCAAGCGCAATCTGACGGAATGTGTTGGTTTCGTCCATTACGACTAAAGGGACAGGCTCATTCATCTGTAACTGGAAATCTGGTGCACAATGCCACAGTACAGGCGAAGAACGTAATACAGTACTAGGATGATGATTAATTTTTGCTGTGGTTAATGCTAAATCAATTTCATGGTTATCCAGCATACTCTCAATAAACTGACTACGTTTAATACGCACATCAACAGCTATACGCGGATAGACAGAAGCAATACGGTTCAACAGGAAAGGCAGGAGAGTATCAACTGTGTCATCAGACGCTCCTATCCTGAGCTCACCGTCTGCATCATTGTATGTTAATGATGCGGTAGCATCGTCATTAGCACGCAGGATTTGGCGCGCATAACCAAGAAGTTGAAGCCCGTGCTCGGTAAGAAGCTTATTACGACCGTGGCGAGCAAATAATTCTCTCCCCACAAGGTGCTCCAAACGTTGCATTTGCTGACTGACAGCCGACTGCGTTCTACAAACTGCTGCTGCTGCTGCTGCAAAAGTATTTAAGTCAGCAACGGCAACGAAAGTTCTTAGCAGATCGAGATCGAGGTTTATTATCTGACGATTTGCATTTATCATTGTTTATTCATCACTTTTTTTTGATTTTAATTACTAACTAACCTGGTGTTTTTACTTCAGCAGTATCAAATAAAATAATACCGATTCTGACATTACTCTACTCTATTAAAGAGGGCAAAGGTTTACTGCATTTTTTTACTATTTATATCTTCATGGGTTTTATTTTCTCCTTTCTTAACAAAATTTATGCAATCTCTAAATTAATACACAAACAAAAACCTATTTACCTCACATAACCATCAATTTCCAGTACAAATAGTCTTTTTCTGACTTGCCTCAAAGAATAACATAACTTCAATTCGGAAAACTTAACCAAACCAAGCAATATTAGTATTTTTAATGAATTAATATTTTTATCGAAAAGTCATGAAAATGTTACGGGTAAAAATTCAAAAACATTGCCAAAGTATCTATGATAAAACCCTTAATTAATTTTATGTCGGCAAAGATAAATTATAAGAATACATTATACAAATTATCTTACTTTTATTGACAATTCAGATTGCATTTCTGTTTTTAGGTTAAAAAATCAGTACCAGATACTCTCTCATCTCTGTCAGCCAACTAAAAACAGTCCATTATTCAGAATTAAAATCTGATATAAAAAAAACAATTGAAACTATAATCCAATTAAACTGATGTTTTTAGATAGCAGACTTATACATTAGACGTTAAAACAACCATTTTCACCAAAGATATCAGAGGCTCTTCAAAAGATTGACAGAGAGGAGTACATTGAACATCACATTTTGTAGGCCGGATAAGATCCACTTTTTGCCCAGAGAAAGGTTAAGGCACCGTATGTTTTCCATTAATAAATCCAGCAAATTAGATAATGTCTGCTATGACATCCGAGGTAATACACTCAAAGAAGCCAAACGGCTTGAAGAGGAAGGGAATAAGGTACTGAAATTAAACATTGGTAATCCGGCACCATTTGGTTTCGAAGCACCTGATGAAATTTTAGTTGATGTTATCCGCAACCTGCCAACAGCTCAGGGCTATTCTGACTCAAAAGGTTTGTACTCTGCGCGTAAGGCAATTATGCAACACTATCAAGCCCGAAATATGCTGGATATTACCGTTGAAGATATCTTTATTGGTAACGGTGTTTCTGAACTTATTGTTCAGTCTATGCAGGCCTTGCTCAATACCGGCGATGAAATGCTGGTTCCGGCCCCTGATTATCCACTCTGGACAGCCGCCGTTTCTCTTTCCAGCGGCAAATCTGTCCACTATTTATGTGATGAACAACAAGGCTGGTTCCCTGATTTAGATGATATCCGCCGTAAAATCACACCGCGTACCCGCGGTATTGTCATTATTAACCCGAACAACCCGACAGGAGCGGTATACAGTAAAGAAATCCTGCTGGAAATTGTGGAAATTGCCCGCCAGCATAATCTGATTATTTTCGCTGACGAAATTTACGACAAGATCCTATACGACGATGCTCAACATCATTCCATCGCCGCACTGGCACCAGATCTTTTTACCGTCACCTTTAATGGCTTGTCAAAAACCTATCGTGTTGCGGGATTCCGTCAGGGTTGGATGGTGCTGAATGGCCCGAAAAAACAGGCAAAAGGCTACATTGAAGGGTTGGAAATGTTGGCATCTATGCGCCTTTGCGCCAACGTCCCGATGCAACATGCAATTCAAACTGCATTAGGTGGCTATCAAAGCATCAGTGAGTTCATTTTTCCGGGAGGACGTCTCTATGAACAGCGCAATCATGCCTGGGAACTGATTAACCAAATCCCCGGAATTTCCTGTGTGAAACCCATGGGGGCTTTATATATGTTCCCTAAGATTGATACCAAACGTTTCAATATTTATGATGACCAGAAAATGGTCTTGGATCTTTTATTACAAGAAAAAGTGTTACTGGTTCAGGGAACTGCATTTAACTGGCCAGAACCAGACCATTTCCGCATTGTTACCCTGCCACATATCGCAGATCTGCAAATGGCTATTGAGAAATTTGCCCGTTTTATTGGTAAATATCACCAATAAACATTAAAAAATGACTAAACCCAATGGATTTCAAGATGCAGCTAACAAAGCTGCAACTTGAAGCATGAAACGTATGACACTGTCTTTTTCAACCGCAAATGGTTTACTTCCGTCCAGCCAACACCCACAATCATAATCATGTTGTTCCATAGCAAGAGAAAATTATGAGTCATTTTTTCGCCCAATTATCTCGCCTGAAATTGATTAATCGTTGGCCTCTTATGCGAAACGTACGTACGGAAAACGTTTCAGAACACAGTTTACAGGTTGCATTTGTTGCACATGCACTAGCGATAATAAAAAACCGTAAATTTGGTGGTAATATTAACGCTGAACGGATCGCAATATTAGCAATGTATCATGATGCCAGTGAGGTTATTACTGGTGATTTACCAACGCCAATAAAATACTACAATCCTCAAATTGCCCATGAATATAAAAAAATAGAAAAGATCGCCCAACATAAATTATTAGATATGTTACCGATTGAATTACAAAATGATTTTCGCCCGATTTTAGACGATCAATATCATATTGAAGAAGAAACTAATATTATTAAACAAGCTGATGCGTTATGTGCTTATTTAAAATGTTTGGAAGAATTATCGGCTGGAAATTCTGAATTCAATCAAGCAAAAATCAGGTTAGAGAAAACATTAGAAAAACGTCATAGTCAGGAAATGGATTATTTCATAACCGTATTTGTTCCAAGTTTCAACCTTTCTCTTGATGAAATTAGCCTGTAAAAACGACCGGGCAGCTTCACGTTTTCGCGAAGCTGCCAGATACGACATCAGAACGGAAAAAGAACGGGAATAATTGTCACACTGATCCCCAGTACAATGAATGTAAAAGGCACCCCCAGTTTCAAGAAATCAGCAAATCGATATCCTCCCGGCCCTAATATCAATGTATTGACGGGAGAAGAAACCGGAGTCATGAACGCCGCTGAAGCCGCTACCCCAATTATCATCGCAAAAGGCAGAGGAGAGACCGACATCTCTTTCGCGGCAGCAATGGCAATAGGTGCCATCAGCACAGCTGTTGCGGTATTGGAAATAAATAATCCAATAATGGCACAAAGCACAAACAGGCATATCAGCATAGCTCGTGGCCCCATATTACCCGCGATATCCATTAATCCACTGACAATTAAATCAATCCCACCGGTTTTTTGTAATGCCAATGCAAATGGCATCATACCAACAATCAGAATGAGACTTGGCCAATGGATGGCACGATAAGCACTTTCCATGTCAATGCAACGAAATTTTCCCATTAACAGACAGGCAATCAAGGCGGCAATAAAATTGGGAATTTCATTGGTCAACATCATTGCCACCATTAAAACAAGATAAAACAGCGCATGAGGTGCCTGAGATGCTGCCGGTGCAGCGCTTTCCA
Source organism: Xenorhabdus sp. NBAII XenSa04 (assembly GCF_963866145.1). Lineage (NCBI taxonomy): Bacteria > Pseudomonadati > Pseudomonadota > Gammaproteobacteria > Enterobacterales > Morganellaceae > Xenorhabdus > Xenorhabdus sp. NBAII XenSa04. The sequence goes on along the minus strand of NZ_CAWMEB010000404.1, from coordinate 16,690 downwards.
CTTCAACGGGCAAATTCAGCACGATAAAATCAGGCGCTTTGGTTTTCAGTTCCCGCACTAACTTCCAGTCACCGATGACCAGCAACGTATCACCAAGCAGCAGCGGTTCATCAACCAACTTACCGACCAATGCCTTACTACTGCGTCGGATCCCTACTACGTTCAGCCCGTAGCGCGTACGGAATTTCATGCTGCGCAACGATTGTCCCAACAAATCCGATTCAGGGATCACAGATATTTCTGCCATGCCGACATCGCGGGATTGATCAGAGAAATATTCCCCGCGCAATATCATAGGTTCTAACAGTTGTTCGCTACAAAATTGCCGCAAATCCACATCACTATCAGACATATCCACCAGCAGAACATCCTGTTGCCGTAATTCCGTTTCGCCGGTTGCAGCGACCATGACCCGACGGAATTTCCGCCAACGCTCAATGCCGATAACATTAGCCCCATAGCGCGCACGTAATCCCAATTCATCCAGTGAATGACCAATCAATGGTGAATGTTGCCGGATAGCAAGACGACGGGCACGCCCGGATAATTTATAGTCATGGATGAGATCACGAAATGAACGATGGTAACGCTCATCCGTTTTATGGGGAGTTTTGCTTCCTAGCCAACGGCGGACAATCAGCATATAAACGATCCCCGCCAACAAAACTAAAATACCGATAGGTGTAATAGAGAAAAAACCAAAGCTGTGTAACCCTTCGCGTACTAACTCACTATTCACCACCATATTGGGAGGCGTCGCAACCAGTGTCATCATGCCACTGATCAGGCCAGCGAACCCTAATGGCATCATTAACCGCCCCGGTGAAGTCTGCATTCTGGCCGCGACACTTAAAACGACCGGAATGAAAATAGCAACAACACCTGTGGAGCTCATAAAAGCCCCTAGTCCCGCAACTGACAACATCAATAAAGCCAGCATTCTGGTTTCGCTATTACCTGCAACCCGAACTAGCCAATCTCCCATCTGATAAGCAACACCCGTCCTTACCAGCCCTTCGCCGATAACAAACAGCGCTGCAATCAACAAGACATTGGGATCGCTGAAACCAATTGTAGCTTCATTTAAGGAGAGCGTACCACTCAGGACAAAAGCAATAATCACCAGTAAAGCCACGACATCCATTCTGACTTTATTGGTCGTGAAAAGAACAATGGCTATCAATAACAGGGTCAATACCCACAACAGTTCGCTATTCAATACGGCCTCTATCAGAAAAGCCGACCTGCCAACAGTCAGGCCGGGTATTATCAACAAAAACCTATTACCATAGGGTATGAATAGAGTCAGTAAACCAGTTTTGTCAGAAAAAAACCTCGGTGTGGATCAACAAACTCCCTGATTCATCGCATAAATCGTTACATAACCCCCAGATTTAACAATTTCGATATCTTCCAGATTCGTGATAGTCATATGAATCTCATCTCTGCGTGGAATATCCGATGAGTCATGAACGACAACAACCTGACAGCCTGCATCCAACCCGGCATGAACCCCCGCCGCTGCATCTTCAAAAACCACACACTCTTCCGGCAACAACCCCAATTTGTGCGCCCCCAACAAATAAGGTTCGGGATTTGGTTTGCCGATCTTGACGGATTCAGCCGTTACCCAATGAGCCGGTTCTGGTAACTCCGCCACTTTATGGCGGGCAGACGCAAGAGGAACAGTCCCTGATGTCACAATTGCCCACGGAATATCCAGCGCATTCAGTTTATCAATCAAAGCAATGGCACCGGGTAAAGCGGCAATACCTTCCGTATCTTCCGTTTCGAGTTTTTCAATCCACCTGAACGTACTGTCAATCTCTTCTTCCGTAGCATCAGGCATAAAATGGCGTAATGATAATATCGCCGGAGTACCATGAACATAGTTCAGGACTTCATCACGGTCGATACCCATCTTATCAGCGAACTTAATCCACGCTCGCTCAACCGCAGGCAATGAATCAATCAGCGTGCCATCCAAATCAAATAAAAAACCTCTACATTTCAGTACCAAAACCCAACTCCTTCAAATGCAGTCATCTGTTAATCATCTGGTATATTTCAACAATATTCAGGTGATATACGCATTAAACTTCAAGTTGCAATTTACAACACTATATATGAAACCTGATTTCTCCTCGCTTCGCGGGGAGAAATCACACGCATCTTGAAGTTAGATTGGTATAGTAAGCAAAAGCAAAAAACCTGAATGAAAATCTACATAGGCAAGATAGCGAAAAAATCCTGAATGGGGAATTTATTAGACAACTGATTCAAAAACCGTCAGGCCAGAATGGACTCTGACGGTTTAAATATCATCAAGGAAAAAGTTATCCAACTGTTTGAACGCCCGTTTCAGCAATTCAGCCAGTGATAAGTAAGTCGGCGTGCTTTCTACTGGCATCATTGCGATCCCGGCTTCAGCAAATTTCTCACGAATTTCGTAAAACCATTTCAGCAAACTTTCAGGCAAAGGCGTTGCTGCCCGTTTTCCTAGCCACCATAACCCCTGTAATGGCAGGCTACAGGCAAATAGTGCTGTCGCAACAGATGGCCCTAACTGCCCACCCAATGCGATTTGCCAGGTTAAGGTAAAGATCGCCAATGGCGGCATAAAGCGAATGCCAAAGCGAGTCGCTTTAATCACGCGGTTTTCCGGAAACACAGGAGCAAGCTGTTTTTCCAGTGGCCATATTTTTAGATATTGTTGCCCTAATTGGACTCTTTTAAACCAACCCTGGTTGACAGGTGGTGTCATATTCATCATGACCTCAATCAATTAAAAGCATAGTTTTTAAAAAATCTCTACAAAAGATAAAATCTTTTTTGTAGTATTAAGTATATTTTGTCTTTATTGCTGGCAAACGGTATCCTACACAGACTTTTGTGTTGGTGCAGTAACAAAACAGAAAGACCGCCTGTTTTCGCAACATTTTGGTTCGTTTGTTAATAAATTGCTTCATTTTTTTAACACTTTTCTTCTTTAAGATTAGATCACAACAAGATAATAGGTAATTCCATGTCAAGTAAGCTGGTACTGGTTCTTAATTGCGGTAGCTCCTCTCTGAAATTCGCTATCATCGATCCTGCCAATGGTGAAGAATATCTCTCTGGTTTGGCTGAATGTTTCGGTCTGCCAGAAGCGCGTATTAAATGGAAAATAGATGGAGCGAAAAACGAAGCTGCTTTAGGTGCCGGCGCAGCACACAGTGAAGCTCTGAACTTCATTGTTAATACGATTTTATCTGAAAAGCCAGAACTTTCTGAGCAAATTTCAGCCATCGGTCACCGTATCGTTCACGGTGGTGAAAAATTCACTTCTTCTGTGATTATCACTGATGAAGTTATCAAAGGCATCGAAGCGGCGATCCCATTCGCACCACTGCACAACCCTGCACACCTGATCGGTATCGCAGAAGCGAAAAATGCCTTCCCTCATCTGGTTGAGAAAAACATTGCTGTATTTGATACCGCATTCCACCAGTCTATGCCTGAAGAAGCATATCTGTATGCACTGCCATATAATCTGTACAAAGAGCATGGCATCCGCCGTTACGGTGCACACGGTACTAGCCATTTCTATGTTTCCCGTGAAGCAGCTAAAATGTTGAACAAGCCTGTTGAAGAACTGAATGTTATCACCTGCCACTTGGGTAATGGTGGCTCTGTTTCTGCTATTGTCAATGGTAAGTGTGTTGATACTTCTATGGGTCTGACTCCACTGGAAGGTCTGGTTATGGGGACTCGCAGCGGTGACATCGACCCAGCTATCGTATTCCACCTGCATGACGCAATGGGCATGAGTGTTGACCAGATCAATACCCTGTTGACCAAAGAATCCGGTTTCCTGGGTCTGACTGAAGTCACTAGCGACTGCCGTTATGTAGAAGATAACTACGAAACTAAAGCAGATGCAAAACGTGCAATGGATGTTTACTGCCACCGTCTGGCGAAATATATTGGTGCTTACGGTGCATTGATGGAAGGTCGTCTGGATGCAGTCATCTTCACTGGCGGCATCGGTGAAAACTCTGCTCTGGTTCGTGAGTTGACGCTGAAAAAAGTGGCTCTGCTAGGTTTTGAATACGATCACGAGCGTAACCTTGCTGCTCGTTTCGGTAAAGATGGCGTGATCACAACTGATAACAGCCGTCCTGCTCTGGTGATCCCAACCAATGAAGAATTGGTGATCGCTCAGGACTCAGCGCGCCTGACTGCATAAGCAAATGACTTCTTATAACCGCCAGCATTGCTGGTGGTTGTTTATCGCATTTACATCATGTTGATTGACTAACGAGCAACCGTTAAAGAGGTTTCCGTGTCCCGTACAATTATGTTGATCCCGACTGGCACCAGCATTGGTTTAACCAGTGTCAGCCTGGGGGTAATCCGCTCCATGGAGCAAAAAGGCGTTCGCCTGAGTGTCTTTAAACCTATCGCGCAACAACGCAGTAGCGGTTCCCAAGACAGAACCACGACAATTATTCGTTCTCACTCCAGCATTCACGCTGCTGAGCCCTTGGAAATGGCTTATGTGGAATCTCTTCTGACCACCAATAAAAAAGATGTGCTGATGGAAGAGATCGTGGCTCGTTACCACGCTAACACTAAAGACGCAGAAGTGGTTCTGATCGAAGGTTTGGTTCCGACTCGTAAACATCCATTTGCGCAGTCTCTGAACTATGAAATTGCCAAAACACTGAATGCTGAAATTGTCTTCGTTACTGCTCTGGGTACTCATTCCCCGGAACAATTAAAAGAACAGATTGAACTAAGCCGCGCAGAATACGGTGGAAGCAAGAACAAGAACATTATCGGTGTCATTGTCAACAAGCTGAATGCCCCGGTTGATGAGCAAGGCCGTACTCGTCCTGACCTGTCCGAAATCTTCGACGAAGCAACAAAAGCCACTGTTACTCATGTTGATCCGAAAACTGCATTCAAAAACAGCCCACTCCCAATTCTCGGCTGCATTCCCTGGAATTTCGATCTGATCGCCACCCGTGCGATTGACATGGCAAAACACCTGAAAGCAGACATTATCAACGAAGGGGCTATCCAGACCCGCCGTATTAAATCTGTGACTTTCTGTGCCCGCAGTATTCCTAACATGCTGGAATACTTCCGTCCTGGCTCTCTGCTGGTAACTTCAGCAGACCGTCCTGATGTTCTGATCACTGCTTGTCTGGCCGCCATGAACGGTGTTGAAGTTGGTGCGGTTTTGCTGACTGGTGGTTATAAGATTGATGACTCCATCCGCGAACTGTGTGAACGTGCCTTCAGCACTGGTCTGCCTGTATTCACCGTGAACACCAATACCTGGCAGACTTCCCTGAACCTGCAAAGTTTCAGTCTGGAAGTTCCTGCGGATGACCATGAGCGTATTGAAAAACTGCAAAACTACGTTGCACAGCACATCAGCAACGAGTGGATTGATTCCCTGGCAGCCGCTTCTGAACGTCCGAATCGCCTGTCCCCACCCGCATTCCGTTACCAGTTGACCGAACTGGCACGTCAGGCTGGCAAACGTATCGTTCTGCCGGAAGGCGATGAGCCACGTACGGTTAAAGCGGCGTCTATCTGTGCTGAGCGTGGTATCGCTGAATGTATTCTGCTCGGTGATCCAGAAGAAATCCGCCGTGTGGCAGCCGCTCAGGGTATTGAACTGGGTGCTGGCGTTGAAATCGTTAATCCGGCTTCTGTGCGTGAACGTTATGTTCCACGTCTGGTTGAACTGCGTAAAAACAAAGGCATGACCGAAGTTGTTGCCCGTGAACAACTGGAAGACAACGTTGTTCTGGGCACAATGATGCTGGAACAAAGCGAAGTTGATGGTCTGGTTTCCGGTGCTGTTCACACAACGGCAAACACTATCCGGCCACCATTACAGTTAATTAAAACTGCACCAAACAGCTCTCTGGTCTCTTCTGTATTCTTTATGTTGCTGCCAGAACAAGTACTGGTTTACGGTGACTGTGCAATCAACCCGGATCCAACCGCAGAGCAACTGTCTGAAATCGCGATTCAGTCCGCAGATTCTGCCAAAGCATTTGGTATCGAGCCTCGCGTTGCCATGATCTCCTACTCCACCGGCAATTCTGGTGCTGGCAGCGATGTAGAGAAAGTTCGTGAAGCAACTCGCCTGGCCCAGGAAAAACGCCCGGATCTGATCATTGACGGTCCATTGCAGTACGATGCGGCTATCATGGCAGACGTCGCAAAATCCAAAGCACCAAACTCTCCGGTTGCTGGTCAGGCTACCGTGTTCATCTTCCCGGATCTGAACACCGGTAACACCACTTATAAGGCGGTACAGCGCTCTGCGGATCTGGTTTCTATCGGGCCAATGCTGCAAGGTATGCGTAAACCTGTTAACGACCTGTCCCGTGGCGCACTGGTTGATGACATCGTTTATACCGTTGCACTGACTGCTATTCAGGCAACTCAACAAGAAAACGCCTAATTTTTAGGTGACTTGTCTTGTACGGTCCCGGCTTAAAGATGGGGGACCGTACAAACTATACGTCTGGAAAAATAATATAGCAGAAGTCATCTCTAAGCGGCCCGATCGGGCTACCTGGGAATACTTTTCCAGCAAAACATGACTAAATTATTCTGAAATTTATTGTTAGTATCAGTTTGAATTCCTATATAGTGCCCTTGAAAGTATATTCCCCATCCATCAAAAGCCATAGATTACTTTTATTAGGTTCAAGTATCATCTCGTTTTTTCCACAATAATCAAAACCCATACGTAAATAAGCTTGCTCTGAACCACTAAAAGGTGAAAGACTCACTTTTCCATTTCTTCCATATTCTTTTGATTTATTGACAGCCTTTTCCATCAATAAAACACCACAATCACGACAACCGGGATGAGTTAACAAATTTTTAACTCTAGGAGATTCTTCTTTCCAAGAAAATATCAATATACCTATAGGTGCACCGTCAATATAAGCCACAAAACAACAAATATTTTCTTGCTCAGAGGATTCAAAAAGCAGCTCTGTAAAAAAGACTGTGAAGATCGAATCATACACAGTGTAGCATGGCATCTTTCATTCCAATCTTTTTGGAAGTCCATGATTTTCTCACCTTTATTAGGTTCATATAACCATTCTTTTTTAATATTTCTTTCTATATTTCTAGCAACCATTATTCCCTCTGAAAAAGATACTTCCTTTATCACAAGAAACCACCTGGCATTAAAAGACTCTAAATTAAATTTCATAATACACACCCACACAATAATACTAATTAAAATTTAATTTTTGTGATTAACAATATAAAATTACTATAAACAGATTCTCAAATAGTTTAATAACATAGAATAATTAATTTTAATTAATAGGTTAATATTTTTTATTTCCAAATCTGTGTAATTCATTAAACACAGATTCAATAGTAAAGCACAATCTCACGAATTTCTATATTCACAATCATTATTTTTAAACAAGGGATATAATCAATTTCAATTAAAATAAATGGCAACCTCAGCTAATCAATAAACTCCACTGATTTTATACTACTTATGTTTTTTCCGCATACGCCATAAAATTTCCAATATCAGAAACCAGATAGGTGTGCCATACAATGCAATACGTGTATCATAATCAAAGATCATAATCACTACTGTGAAAGCAAAAAATATCAGGGTACACCATGTCATCGGAATACCCATTGGCATTTTATAGGCAGAAACCTGGTGTAAATCAGGCCGTTTCTTACGGTATGCCAGATAAGCAAGCAATATCATGCACCAACTATAAACAACCATGATGGCTGCCACCGTTGAAACAATAGTAAATAACTTCATAACATTGGGAATGATAAACAGCAGAAGTACACCACTTGCCATACAAACAACAGAGAATATCAGACCGAAAATCGGGATTGCATTACCCACCGAAAGCAGACCAAATTTACCATGCGCCAGCTTTTCCGTGGACAAGCCATACAACATGCGGGTACAGGCGTACAATCCACTGTTTGCTGAGGACATCGCTGAAGTCAGTGCCACAAAATTAATGATTGCGGCTGCGGCTGGTAATCCGGCTAATGCAAACAACGTAACAAATGGGCTGACTTCCGGAGAAATATTCGGCCATGAAGTGACTGCAATAATACACATCATGGAAAATACATAAAAGATAATGATACGGATAGGAATACTATTAATGGATTTTGGTAAAATTTTTTCCGGCTCTTTCGTTTCAGCCGCAACAGTCCCCACCAGCTCAATGCCGGTAAAAGAGAAAATAGCAATTTGAAAACCTGCCAGAAACCCGATTATACCATTGGGCAAGAAGACTGCTGGCTCAGTCAGGTGACGAACAGATGCTGTGACTCCATTAGGTGAAGTCCAGCCAACAACAACCATCCCTACCCCAACAATAATCAGTGCAATGATTGCCACTACTTTGATCATGGCAAACCAGAATTCAGCCTCTCCGAACAATCGCACCGTAAAAAAGTTGCATAAACACATCAACCCCAAAATAAACAACGCGGTAAGCCAAAGGGAAATATCAGGAAACCAGTACTGAATATAGCCACCACATACCACAACATCGGCAATGCAGCTCACTACCCAGCTCATCCAATATGTCCATCCGAGAAAATAACTGGCTTTTTCCCCTAAATAATCAGCAACAAAATCGGCGAACGTACGGTAATCCAGCTTAGTGAGCAAGAGTTCTCCCATTGCTCGCATAACCATGAAAGCAAAAAAACCGATCAACAGGTAAGTCAGAATAATGGAAGTGCCTGATACAGCTATAGTTTTCCCTGTCCCCATGAATAGTCCAGTCCCGATAGCGCCACCAATGGCTATTAACTGGACATGACGTTTTCCTAATCCACGGTGAAGTTTCTGTGCGCCTATGGGCTGTTCTACAGGTGTTTTTACCATATTCGTCATCAATAACCTCCACGGTTTCTGTTTATGATAAATTTACATCAATTGATTACATTATTTGCTCCAATAACAGACCCGCTCTCAGACCAATGGCAACATTGGCATTAGGGAACAAAATAAAGTTTGCCGGGGAAATAATTTCCCAAGATTGATTTTCCTGACTGGCAATTTCAAAACCATCCGGCAGGGCAGTGAAGTTTTTTGTATCTTCTGAAATATGAAGCCGGAAGCTATTGTCTTGTTTGATAATTGAATCGATAACGCGATAACGTTTGATTGTTGGTTTTTCCCGTTTAACAGAGAATGAACCTGCTACCAGATTATATAATGCCGTCGTGATATTTTTGAAATGAGTCAGATCATTCTGTCCAAAGGGATACACCTTGCCAATTTCCATCGTACAACTGTCCATGTTGAAATATTGGCTGGTAAATTGACTGAAAGTACTGCCTTCACTTTTATGGAAAACCAGTGCATCAATATCGCATCCCTCCAGCCACTGTAATAAATCAGCCGCATACTCACGCTGTTGGAAAGGCAATAAAGCAAATTGTTCATGAAAGGAACCACGTATGGCGGTATGCAAATCAAGATGCCAGCGTTGTGTTGATGTCATAACTACAGGCTCCTGAAAGAATCGCCGTATCACAGATTCCAATTCTGCCGCCCGTTCTGATTCAATCCCGGTAGGGAAATTCTGATACCGCCCACCAAACATACGATTGAGATCATTGTGGATATAGCGCTTATTGTCACGCATGGCGGGCACATTACCGAAAATCAGCAATAAGTTATGCTGTAATGGTAAAGTTCCCTGCACCAGTTGTGATAATAATTGGAGCAGAATTTCCACAGGAGCCGTTTCATTACCATGTATTCCTGCGGAAATAATCAATGTATCGTTTTTTCTCTCTTGTGGAATTAGCTGTAATACCCCTTCCGCCAACCATGCTGCTGTTAATGAGGACGGAAAGCTGAGCGTGTTCTCAAGATTTTTTCCAAGTGGCTTCTTTTCAAGCAATAACGAAAGTAAATCCATCTGTCCTCCGATTAACGCTGAAATTCATAGACAGAACCGATATTGAGGATCTGAGTTAATTCATCCAGAGCAAAATAGACTTCTGTTAACAATTGAGGATCAGCCAGATCACCGGCATACAAAACATCACGATAATGGCGTTCAACCCAATCCGTTAAACGCAGGTACAAATCTGGGGTCATCAGTACAGCCGGATTGACTGCTGCTAATTCTTCCTCTTTCATGGCAACCCGAAGCCGCAGACAAGCCGGACCACCACCGTTACGCATACTTTCGCGCAAATCAAAGAAATGGAGTTTACTGATGGGTGAATTCCCTGACACAACCAGAGACTGCAAATACGCTGAGACATTGGCATTTTGCCGGCACTCTTCCGGCAAAATCAACATCATATTGCCATCAGGCTGGCTCAAAAGTTGACTGTTGAAAAGATAAGATCTTACCGCATCCTGAATGGTCACTTGCGATGCCGGTACTTCAATTGTGATCAACGTTTGCCCCAAATGTGCCAGTTTTTTCTCAAGTTCAGCAAATACTGACTGCTGGTTTAAAAATGCCTGCTCATGGCAGAAAAAAACATTCCGGTTACTGACTGCAATCACATCGTTATGGAAGACTCCGCTGTCAATAGCAATGGGATTCTGCTGAGCAAAGACCGTTTGTGCCTCTTCAAGCTGATGTAATCGTGCGATGGCCTGACTTGCTTCCAATGTCTGCCGCGCAGGATAATGTTCTGGTGTTATCCCGTTCTGAAAGGCACTACGCCCATAAACAAATAACTGCACTCCCGCTTCATCATACTCACCACAAAAACGATTGTGATTTGCTGCACCTTCATCGCCCCAGTCAGCATGTTGGGGTAACGGATCATGATGGACAAAATAGTTCTGATCAGAAAAGACCGCCTTTAATGCCAGGGATGTTGTGGCACTCTCCAGTGAGCGATGCAGCTTGTTATTCAAATTTGCTACCGTAAAGTGAACTCGCCGATCTGCACTATCAGCAGAAGGTGAAACGGTTGCGGCATTAGCTGCCCACATGGCAGAAGCTGAACTGAGATTGGATAATAATAACGGTGAATAACGTGCAGCTTTATTTAATACCTGCTCATCATTGCCTGTAAACCCAAGTTGCCGCAGGACGGGTAGATTAGGACGTTGTTGCGGAGGCAAAACCCCCTGTACCAATCCCATATCAGACAATGCTTTCATTTTTAGTAACCCCTGAAGTGCCGCTCTGCGAGGGTTAGACTCTTGTCCACGATGATTCATTGAGGCTTCATTACCCATCGACAACCCGGCATAATGATGTGTCATGCCCACCAAACCATCAAAGTTTGCTTCAATTCCCGACATAATGACCTCGTCTCTTCCTGCTGTTCATTGAAAATAATGTTAATCAGAAAAATTAAGAGCGGAAAAAATCAAGCCCCGGCACAGGGGTATCAGGCAGAACTAATTTATCTGTCGCCAGAGATGCCATCGGCCAGGCACAATAATCTGCGGCATAGTAAGCACTGGGGCGATGATTACCTGATGCGCCAATCCCGCCAAAAGGTGCCTGGCTGGAAGCGCCGGTCAATGGTTTATTCCAGTTCACGATTCCGGCTCTTACTTCCTGAGACAAACGCTGAAAAAGACGCTCATCAGGGGATATCAATCCCGCTGCCAGACCAAACCGAGTGTTATTAGCAATGGAAATAGCTTCCTCAAAACCGTCATAGCGTTGCAACGTCAACAGAGGACCGAAATATTCTTCATCTGGAACCTGACTGACCCCCGTCAAATCGACAATACCAGGGGTCATAAATGTAGAGTGAGGATCGGGCTGTGTTAAAGTAAGCAGCGCGTTGCCACCTAATGCTACTAATCGCGATTGAGCATCCAATAAACTTTCTGCCGCAGTCAAAGAGATAACGCCCCCCATGAAAGGTTGAGGATCGGCATCCCAACGGGATGGAACTATCTGACGTGTTGCTTCGACCAACCGCCGGATCAGTGCATCTCCCCTCTCTCCACGTCTTACCAGCAATCTGCGGGCACAAGTACAACGTTGCCCGGCGGAGATATATGCGGATTGAATGATGGTATACACCGCTGCATCCAGATCCGCATAATCATCCACGATCAAGGCATTGTTGCCCCCCATCTCCAACGCCAGCATTTTTTCCGGTTGCCCGGCCAATAAACGATGGAAATGAAAACCGGTTGTTGCACTGCCCGTAAACAATACACCGTCAATCTCGCGGTTATCCAGTAAGGCACCACCAGTATCTTTGCCTCCCTGAACAAGATTTAATACTCCCGCAGGCAAACCCGCCCGGATCCATAAGGCCATGATTTTTTCTGCTGTTATTGGGGCCAGCTCACTTGGTTTAAATACTAATGTGTTACCAGCGATTAATGCAGGAACGATATGACCATTAGGTAAATGCCCTGGGAAATTGTAAGGGCCGAAAACTGCCATTACACCATGAGGACGATGCTGTAATATGGCTTTGCCATCCGGCATAGTAGTTTCAGAATAACCTGTTCGTTGCTGCCATGCTTCAATGGAGATAGCAACTTTACCCATCATGGATTGAACTTCCGTCCGGGTTTCCCACAACGGTTTGCTGGTTTCTTCACTGATCACACGGGCAATTGTTTCTTTTTCCTGTGCTAATAAAGCAGCAAACGTCTGAACAATAGCAATACGCTTTTCAACTGCCAGTTTTGCCCATAGCGGAAACGCTCTGCGGGCTGCCTGGCAGGCTTCATCCACTTGATTAACAGAAGCACTATGTGCTTGCCATAAAACGGTCTGATCAAAGGGCGAATATTTGACGAGCAGCACACCTTGCCCTGCAACCCAATTACCATCAATGTAATTTGCCTGATAATTCATTGTGAAGTTTCCTCTGAAAAAAGAGCAACACAGCGCACTGATTCCCCTTCTGCCACCTGAAGTGCATCCATTTCTGCGGAAGTCAGCCTCAGTTCATTATTATTTAGTACGTTATTATTTAACGAGTTATTATTTGATGAATTAATGCCAGCAGGATCAGGAATATTCAGTAGCAACGCTTTAAAATCCTGAAAATGCAGGTTAGAGACAATATATAGTCTGCCGCTGCACTGTCTGGAAACATTTTCGCATCTTTGTACAGATACAAGCTGACTTGCTTTTACTGCTCGTACCTCATCAATATCAGCCTGTAAAATGGCACCGGCGTCAAAAATATCGACCAAATCGTGATAGGTAAAACCTTCTTTTTCTAAAATGATACGGGCTGGTACAGTATTCTCATGGACTTGACCGATAGCCCGTTGAGCCGCTTCAGGCAACAGAGGGACATAAATCGGATGGAACGGCATTAATTCAGCAATAAATGTTTTCGCACCAATGCCGGTTAAATAGTCTGCCTGTGCAAAAGGGACATTGAAAAAGTGTTGCCCAAGAGCATTCCAGAATGGCGATTCTCCCTGTTTATTTACCACTCCGCGCATTTCCGCAAAAATAGATTTCGGAAAAAGATGACGAAAGGCCGAAATAAATAAGAACCGACTTCTGGAAAGGAAAACACCATTGCGTCCTCCATGATAAGTAGGATCAAGGAACAAAGTACACAATTCACTGCACCCGGTATAATCCTGACCAACAATCAGCGTTTCAAAGGCGTTGTAAACACCTAATTCGCGGGATGAGCGCACCGATTTCTGTACCCGGTAATTATAGAAAGGCTCCTCTAACCCAACCGCAACTTCCAGCGCACTCACCCCAATAACACGATGCTTTTCCGTGTCTTCCAGAGTAAACAAGAATCCCTGCTGTGAGCGTCCGCGGGCATCATTAAATGAATCAATACTGCGTGAAATCCGGGATGCCAAGTATTCCTGATTGTTTGGCAACGATGTTAAACCAACTCCAGCACAAGATGAGAGATTGAGGATATCCCCCAAATCTTTATGTTGAACGGATCTGAATAGCATCATGGTATCACCTCAAAACTACTTTTATTCCTGAACAAATCGCTTGAGGGCGCTCTCAAGCCGGGCAAAGCCTTCGTTGATATCCTGTTGTTCAATATTTAATGCCGGCGCAAAACGCAGCACATCCGGCCCGGCAATCAAAGTAATTAACCCTTCTTCCGCCGCGATATTGTTCAGAACCTTAGCCTTGCCCTGATATTTTTTCTCCAGCTCTGCCCCTAGCAGTAACCCCTTGCCACGGATTTCACTGAACAGCAAGTAACGTTGGTTCAAAGTGGATATCTGCCGGATAAATTCATGGTGGCGCGCCTGCACACCTGCCAGGAATTCCCGCTGATTGACTATACTCAATACCTTATGAGCAACTGCGGCTGCCAACGGGTTACCACCGAATGTTGTACCGTGTGTACCGGGTTGGAAAACCTCGGCAATATGCTGTTTAACCAGCATAGCCCCGATAGGGAAACCCCCTCCTAGCCCTTTCGCACTGGTTAATATATCTGGTTCAACACCTGCTTCTTCGTAGGCATACAGATAGCCCGTGCGGCCAATTCCTGTCTGTATTTCGTCAAAAATCAGCAGAGCCTGATGTTGATCACACAATTCCCTTAAAGCCTTCAGGAATGCCTGATCAGCAGGAATAATTCCCCCTTCACCAATAATGGGTTCAACAATAACCGCACAGGTTTTTTCAGAAATATGTGCTTTGATCGTTTCAATATCGTTATAAGGGAGATGGGTAATTTGTTGCGGAAGCGGGGCAAAATCTTGTGAGTATTTGGGTTGTCCCCCAACTGTTACTGTAAATAATGTTCTGCCGTGGAAAGAGTTTTCAAATGAGATAATTTCGTTTTTATGGCTGCCATATCTATCTAAAGCATATTTTCTGGCAATTTTCAGTGCTGCCTCATTCGCTTCAGCACCAGAATTACAGAAAAAAACCTTATCAGCAAAGGTAGTTTCAACCAGCTCTTTTGCCAGTTTTAGGACAGGTTCATTTGTATAACCATTACCGATATGCCAGAGATTTTCCATTTGGGCGCTTAACGTTTCTTTTAATTCATTATTGGCATGTCCCAATACGTTAACAGCAATACCTCCAGCAAAATCAATGTATCCTTTTCCATCCTGATCCCACACTCTGGAACCTTCAGCTCTGACCGGAATAAAGGGTGCCGGTGAGAAACAAGGAACCATATACTGATCAAACCAACTTCTCTGAATCGTTTTCGACATTTGTTTTACCTCGAAAAAATGAACAAGAAAGGCGATTATGAATTCCTATTTAATAGAATATTTCTTCAAATTAATAGATAAAATCTTATTCTCTATTAATTATTCTATTGATTTCCAATTAAATTCATTCATTCGATAAATATTTCATTTAATTTTCAAATTAATCTTCCAATGCCTTTCATTACCCCTTTTGGTTAACAATTGATCGAATCATTACCTTGATTTTTAACAAAGTCAACACAATAAAATCACAATAAATTTACTTTATGATGTTTTTCACAATTTATAAAAATGATTTTTTCTTCAATTTATGCAATGTTTATGCATAAAAACTAAATAAAAAGAGGTATGAAATTAAGCACTGACGAAAAATTAGTTTTTTTGCTCGATAATTATTCAGTTATTAAGGTGGTATTTTTTGATCAGATGTATCAAAAAATATTTGCAAATACAAATTCTTAATATAATCAAAAAACATTATATTAAAATCATATGGTTAGCTAATATTTCTATAGAGGAATGTTAGTGTCATTCAGAGAAACTGGTCTGATAATCCCCCAGAAGTTGATTACCGTTGCTTCTGGAGGATCATTTAATTGTAGTCACACAGTGTGTTGAAACTTATTCAGTAAATATTGATACACCTTGCTTAACTGAATTTTTATTAATGATTTCATCTTTAATAATGGAAGTAGCTTCAATGATATCCGAGTGAGAGTAATGTTCAATTAATTTAATCATTAAAGGATTAGTAACCCAGGCAGAAATATTATTATCCGGCATTTTGGCTACTAACTGATTTACCAATACCCCAATTTCTCCTTTGTAACTTTGATCAGTTTTTCCTGCTTTAAATAGAATAATTTTTGTATGCGTTAATTTACCACTTAAGTCGCAATTAATAATTTTATTTTCAAAAGGAATGGCTTCCAATACTTTATTTATATAAGTATCCTCAGCCCCCATCTGTTGTAGTTTTTCTGTAACAGCCTTAATGACATATGACATATCCATTTGATTTTTTACTCTTTTTAACTCCTCGGTATTTATTATTGTATCTAATAAAAATAACTCGATATCTTTTGCTCCATTCTGTTCAAGTTGAAATGCAATTTCCATCGCTAATTGTCCTCCTAATGACCATCCTAATATTCTGATAGGTTTATCAATAGAAGTTTCAGTTAAAATCAATTCTAAATAGACTTGAGCTATTTTTTCTAATGAACTAATAGGATATTCCGTCAGCAAATTATAATTATTGATACCTATACAGTGATATACATCAGATAATTCATTAGCCAAAGAAGTATATACCTCACTACCGCAATTCGCTGCATGAACCATAAACAATTTATCTGTTGCTGTTGATTTTGGCGTTAATTGATGAAGCAATTCACATTTAGAATGCCCATCCTCCAACCATCCTGCTAGCAAAGACACAGATCGGTAACTAAACAATATATGCAATGGGATCTCAATCTCCATTTCACGATGAAGAGCGGCTGCCAGTTTAATCGCCAG
>NZ_CAWMEB010000403.1:0-953 GCF_963866145.1 Xenorhabdus sp. NBAII XenSa04 | reverse complement strand
GCGCATCAACATGCATCCGCAAAAACAGGTGCCGGACAGCACGGATGCGCGTTTTTATCAGCTGGAAATGCCCAATCGTGAGCGCAGGTAAGGCGGATGATGGCAGAGAAGCATTCAGTATTCAGAAAAGGTGTTGCGTTATCACTGGTCATCGCGTTGGTGATGATTATCACTGTAGCGACAGGCTGGGTCGGACTGCATCAGGCAGAAAAACTCACGGAGTTCCGCCACTGGGTGACTCAAACCGGGGGAGTCTGGTTAGTCTGGCGGTCAGGCCTGTATGCCATACTGGGCTGGGGAGGTCAGAAAATCTGGCAAAGGACAAAACATCTGCCGGAATACCGCGCCGTGCTGATACGGATGATGGTGGCCAGCCTGCTGTTTATTCTGCTGGGTGAATATGCCCTGTCAGGCCATGTTGAGGGAACACGATGACGACTAACAGCTATCTGGAATACTTTCTGACATTGCTCGGCTGGGTCGTCAATAACGGATTATGGCACATTCTGATTGCAACCGGGCTGTTTACGCTGCCGTTAGTAATAAAAGTAATTGCTATTTGGCTGAAAGTCAGAGAGTGCGGTGAAGAAGACGGCAATGGCGGGTTACAGTCGCTCGCCCGGACTGAAAATACCCTGTACTGCGCTTTCTGCGTCATGGTGGTGTGTTGTGTGCCGCTGGTGAATGTCAGCCTGACGACTATTCAGTATGACCAATCCCGCGCCAAAAGCTGTGGTACCTGGACACCGAACTTCAAAGCGCAGTTGCCGCAGATCGGGGCGACAGGGAATGGCGGCCACCGCTGCCTGTGTTAATCCTTTTGACAACCGGTGCACCACCGCCCACCAGAGCGGTACAGCCGCCGTCTGATTGTTCAGGCTGGACATCACCGGCGCATAGCCACTGCTTTCCGGCGCTTTCGGTGTCCAGGTACCACAGCTTTTGGCGCGGGA
>NZ_CAWMEB010000402.1:0-4563 GCF_963866145.1 Xenorhabdus sp. NBAII XenSa04 | reverse complement strand
TTTAATTGAGCGCTTACGTTATGAAGGCAGTTCTCTGGATATTCGTCCTGATTATCGCCCCTTTCGTCATTGCGAAAGTGGACCAGTGGCGCAAACGCGGCATTGGAGACACCTGGGGGTGGTGGAAATCAGAGAACATGCCTTATGAGCTGCGCTCAGCAACTCTATTTCTGTCCGAACAGGACGTATCAACCGCACTGCCGATGCCAATGCACGGCATGGTTGACCAGGTGTACCAAACCAAAAAGGGGGTTCTCATCCCCTTGGACACCAAGCTACGCAAGGTAAACCACATATATGAGTCGGACATCATTCAACTCTCGGTTTACAGGGTAATTCTGTCACACAAGTACAAAGCACCTGTTACTAAGTACGGCTATGTTCGAACCGTTGTTGAAACAGCGGACGGGGATAGAGTCCGTTACATCAAGACAAACCTTCTCAGCGAAAAAGAAGTGATCAAGCTGTGGCACCGATACCAATCCATTCGTTCTGGTCAGGTAAAACCCTCCTGTTCCTGTGGAGGAAAGTTTCACATGTGAAAGTTCTGGATTGAAACAGGGTTGCCCGAATTGGGCAGATAGACGGGGTTGCATTTTTGAAAAGTCCTGTACGCTGGTTGGTATAGGAGGTGAATAGTGGCCCAGCTTAAACATAACCGCTTCGTCATGTTGGGATCCCTAGTAGCGACTGTCGTAGCTGCCGCCAATGGGTTGAGCTTTCTCACCCTACTTGCTGGTGGAGTGGCTTTGCTCCAGATCATGGCTTGGAAGCAGCAAGATGCAGTTCGGTGCCGACTAAAGGCTGCGAAAGCCGCATTTGAAGCGTTGAACGTCATTGAGTTCGACAAGCACTGGGTAGGTTCAACCGCGACGGTCGCCAAGGTGTCGAATATGCTCACCCCGCCAGAACGTCTGGATAAGCCTTGGGCGGTGCAAGTTCTGGCGGTAGCCAAAGGTGGGACATGGTTCGCTGTGGATCTGCAAGTGACCGGTACTGACAAGGTTCAGATGCTCAGCCTCCATCAGCTCAGTGAAAAGGGCGCAAAGACCATGCTGGCCTTTGACCTTGCAGTGTACGAGAGATTTTTCGGAAAACCTGATGTTGCATGAGGACAATGTGATGGAAAAAGTCAAAAGCGTAGATGCCGTGGAGTTCACGGCAGCAGATAAGAAGGTGATGACCAATGCGGCATACACCCAGTGTTTCTTCATTCTGGCCCAGGCGCTGGCCTTCCCTTCTTTGGGAGTGGTCGGTGCGATGGTTGCGGCCCTGTGCGGGATGATGCCTTGGCTGACCCATTTCGCCAAAGAGGCTCCGTCGAAAGCCTTTGGCATGGTGATGGCCTCTCTCTGCTTGGTCCCTATTTACGGGAAACTCTGTGAGTTTGTGATCCACGCGGTTCAGGGAGCCTGAGCTTGTGGGGGTAGTACGAGCGCCCTATCTCTTGGCTGAGCTTAAAGAACGCGGGTGTGCTGAGGAATCTGCTCTGGCTGAGATCATGCAGCCCGGATGCCGGATTGGAGAGGATGACCTGCGAGCGTTGGCCGCTAAGTTAGGAATTGATGTGTCCGAACTGGCTCCAGCGCCAGAGAACGCGGCCAACACTCGGTTCAAGGCAAAGCTAAGAGGAGGTTTAGCCTCCTTTCTTTTTGAGTACGACGGGTGTTTCCGACATGCCGAAGGCTCCAGTCACGCGGAAATGCTGGGTATCGAGCAAGAAGATGATATTGGTCTTCCGAGTCGAGCTGCTGATGCCATGCTCCTGGAAAAGACACTCTACCAAGTGATTGCTCGGGCCAAGTACATGCTAAGCATGATCGACAGCAAGTTTGTTAGGTCAGAACAAGCAATCGAGTTCCGGGAGCAACTTGCACCGGGGATCTTCAAGCTAGGCTACAGAGGATTTCGGTTTAAGGAAGCTGCCGCTGGTGATTTGCCTACTGTCCTGATTGACGGTCGCAAGTTTAATTGCGTTGCCAGTATAGCCAGAGCGCATGGGCTTGATTCGGTTACTGTGCGTAGGCGCATTGCGGAGACAGGAAAGGCCGCAGACAAACTCACCAATGATGAGTGGAAGCTCATCCTCGCCAAGAAGAAAGGTAAACCCTTCACTTACCTGGACAGGACCTATAGCAATATCGCGCAGTTCTGTCGTGAGCATCAGCTCAACACCAACCTTGTTTACCAGAAAGTCAAAGAACGGGTTGATAGCGCTGATGAAGAGTTCTGGGGACAGATTATCCAAACATGCAAAAGGAAAGACTAATGGCTGAAAACAAAGAGATCCCTTGGGAGAAAGAGCTCATCGAGAAGTTCATGTTCACCGTTCACAAAGAGCAGGTGAAAGACCGCCGCTGGCGGACCATGCTGCGCGTACTCCGGGCGTCGGGCTTCGTGCTTCTCATGATCGGCTTCATCATCCTGGCATCAAATCCAGGTGGAATACCTTGGCAAAGCGCCAAAGCGAGAGCCCCTCACACAGCTTATATCAACATCCGCGGTGAAATTGCGGCTGGCACATTGGCGAATGCTGATCACCTTATTCCGTCCATCCAAGCTGCATTCGACAACCCTAACTCTCAAGCGGTCGTGCTTCGCATAAACAGTCCTGGTGGTAGCCCGGTTCAAGCGGGACGGATTTATGAAGAGGTGAAGGCGCAGCGAGCTCTGCACCCGGAGAAAAAGGTCTACGCCATCGATTGATGACATCGGTGCCTCTGGCGGCTACTACATCGCCTCTGCTGCGGATGAAATCTACGCTGACCGCGCCAGTCTGGTTGGTTCTATCGGCGTTATCAGCTCTGGGTTCGGATTCACCGGCCTGATGGACAAACTCGGCATCGAGCGTCGGGCCATCACTTCCGGAGAGCACAAAGCGCTTCTCGATCCATTCTCCCCTCTTACCTCTGACATGGAGAAGTTCTGGGAGGATGTTCTATCGAAAACCCACCAGCAGTTCATCGAGCGAGTGGAAGTTGGACGGGGTGATCGACTGAAAGACGACCCACAGATCTTTTCTGGATTGCTATGGAACGGTGAGCAGGCCAAGGAAATTGGGCTGATTGATGGCCTGGGTAGCCTGAACTCCGTTGCACGAGATGTGATCCACCAGACAAACCTAGTTGACTACACACCAACCGAAGACATCATCCGGCGACTGACCCAGCGGGCGAAGCTCGAAGCCAGTTCTTTCGTGCAAGAACTCAGCGCTGTGAAAGTTTACTGATAGGAGCAGTTTGACATGACAGAACAAAGTAACAAATCACTACGCCTTGGGGTTATGACCGCCGTTCTTTTGGGCGTAGTAGGAACCGGTTTAGGCATTTACCAGTTCGTGAAAGGAAAGGAACTGACGCAAGAAATCTCTAGTGTTAAGTCCTTAGTGAATGAGGTGAAGGATGCGGAAGGCGTCACCTTCAAGAGCAAGGCAGAGTTTGAGGCAGCTGTGGCTGCAAGCATCAACAATTTTGTCGAGCAGAAACAACAAGCGGACATCGATCAAAAGTATGCCCAGTTCGAGGCAGCTCCTGAGAAGGTCGAGGATGGTAAGCACATCTATGGGGAGTTAGGTGCTCGCTTCACATTGGTAGAGTTCTCCGATCTGGAGTGTCCATTCTGTAAGCAGTTCCACGAAACACCGAAGCAGATCGTAGATGCCAGTAAAGGCAACGTGAACTGGCAGTGGAAGCATATGCCCCTCGATTTCCATAATCCGGCTACCCACAAAGAAGCTCTGGCCGCTGAATGTATTGCGGAACAGAAAGGAAATCGTGGCTTCTGGGTATTCGTGAACGATGTATTCCACCACTCGCAAGGTAATGGACGTGGCGTTGCCGACTTAGCTTCGTTGGTCACAGGGGTTGGAGCTGATCTCGAAGCGTTCCGGGAGTGTCTCAGTTCAGGTAAGTACGAAGACAAAGTTGAAGCTGACATCCAGAAAGCAAAGAGCTATGGCGTCAATGGTACTCCAGCCACCTTTGTAGTGGACAACCAGACCGGCAAGAGCCAGCTCCTCGGTGGTGCTCAACCAGCACAAGCCATCATGGCGGTGATGCGAAAAATGATGATTGAGTCGCAACAAGACGACTCAGCGAACCAATAAAACTTTCACATGTGAAAGTGGAGTGATGACTGATGATCAAGATAGCAACTAAGTTGGGATACCTGCTGGTGGAGGTGTTTGCCCTGTCGGCTTGTTCAGGCGTCCCTCAAACAAGCAACGAATACAAGAAGGCCCTAGATGATACCGAACAGTTATGTGCTGCATGTGCCTTGGTTGGGAATGACCTGCTGGTGGATGGTTCATCGGTCGATCCTGAATGGGAGCCTTTTGGCTTGGCACCGGGCCTGTCTGTCGTTATTCGGGGCGGTCGGATAGAAGGGAATGCCTTGAGTGATGATAGTGTGCCGCTGGTGCAGGCATTCGTCTCATGGAAGCAAGGGCAAGAAAATAGCTAAAGGACAACTACTTTGGAAGGGCGGCTCATGCCTGTCTCTTGATCACATCTATAGCTCAAGAGACTGTGCAAGCAAGTAACCTTCAAGGAGGGTTTGTAATAT